>JAVVFP010000686.1:0-1646 GCA_032250495.1 Bacteroidota bacterium
CCGTGACTTCCCCCTTGCGTCAAGACCTGGATGGGATTATTTTAGGTCAAAATTCTATCCCCATCCAGCCATGCATCCAGATTCTCTCCAGCTAGACTGCAATCAGTCTGTTGCCCATGTTGTCCGTTGCGCGGAGGAACATGGTGTCGCTGATGTCTTGGCATTTGTATCACCGGGTTTTCAAGGAGGCACTATGGAACAGGGCGTCGTGAAGTGGTTCAACAACGCCAAAGGCTTCGGGTTCATCAAACCCGGAGAAGGCGGTGATGTCTTCGTCCACTACAAATCCATCGAAGGGGAGGGGTACAAGAAACTCAAGGGCGGCGAAATCGTCGAATACGAAGCACAGATGGGTCCCAAGGGCATGCAGGCCGTGCTCGTGCGCAAGCTGCAGGAAGAACCCATTTTCGATGAGCCCCTCACGTAAACCCGCTTTCATCCGGCACGTAAAAGTCTCTCCCCCCGGGAGAGGCTTTTTTTGTGCTGAAAATTGCTGTAATTTTCTTTTATCGCAGCATTCGCCACCAGAGCCCGGTTCCGGCTGATTCATGTTCTCCACCCTCGCAAATAGACTCTCCGTGCTTCGAATGCTGCTCTCACCAGTGTTCTTCTACTTTCTCGTCTCCGAATACTGGCTGTACAACCAGCTTTCGCTGGCGGTGTTCCTCGCCGCGGCGGTGACGGACTGGTATGACGGGGAAATTGCGCGGCGCAGCGGTACGGTGACCACGATGGGCACCTTCCTCGATCCGCTGGCGGACAAGTTTCTCACCTCGGCTGCTTTCCTGGCTTTCGCGTTCCTTGATTACGTTCCGTGGTGGATGGTGGGCGTCATCGTCGTGCGCGACCTGCTGATCACCGTCCTGCGCTCGCTGGCGCAGAGTCGCGGCATGCATATCGCGACTTCGAAGACAGCGCAGACGAAAACCTTCATCCAGATGGCGGTGCTCTACTACCTGCTGCTGCTTATCGTGGGCAGCGATGTGGACTGGGTGCGCACGGCCGCGGGCGGAGTCCTCACCACGCTGCTGCATCCGACGGTCACCTATGCGCTCATGCTGGCCGTCACGCTGATCACCCTCTATACCGGCGTGCAATACCTGGTGAACAATCGCCGCTTCATCGCGCAGCTGCTGCGCAAATCAAAACAGATCGCAGGTTGACAATGACCGCTCGCAAGGAAATCGCTCCACCGCATCCCGTGCTCTACTGGTGGTATCACCTGCTCGGGAGCTTCGGCTTCACCGGTCATTCCCCCTTCGCGTCGGGGACGGTGGGCTCGGCCGCGGCGCTCGTGCTGTACTGGGTGCTGCCCTGGACAGACAACGGCACGCTGGTTTCGATGTTCGCACTGACCGTGCTCTTCCTGGGACTGCCCGCCGCCACGGCGATGGAGCAGCGGCACGGCGACGATCCCTCCCTCGTGGTGGTCGACGAGGCCGTGGGCATGTGGCTGGCCGTGGCCTTCCTGCCGAAAATCTGGTGGGTCGCGCTGGCGGCTTTCTTCCTCTTCCGCATTTTCGACATCGTCAAGCCCCCGCCCGCGCGGCAGTTCGACAACATGCGCGGCGGCGGCGGCATCATGATGGACGATGTGATCGCAGGAATCTACGCCAACATCGTCATGCAGGTTGTTGTCGCGCTCT
>JAVVFP010000687.1:0-1644 GCA_032250495.1 Bacteroidota bacterium
GCGTATTACGACTCGCCTGAACTGCTCGGAGGCAAACACGGACATCTTCTCCGCGAAGCGGATGACGAAAGGCAGCGTCTCCGGGTGCTTGCGGATTATATCGCCGGCATGACAGACACGTTCGCCGAACGCACATACAACCGGCTCTTCCAGCCGGGTAGCGGATCGGTGTTCGATCGCGCGTGAGGCATCGGCAGTTCACGCCGCTTTTCACGAACCTTCATTATCGAATTCACTCGGGTACAATGATGAAAACCACGTCCATCGCAATTCTCCTGACGATTCTCTGCAGCGTCCTCCTCGCCGCGCAGGAAAACAACGCGGACAGCACGGAAAGCGGGTATGTGTTTACCACGGCAACACAGCTTCCTGCCACGCCGGTAAAAAACCAGTACCGGACGAGCACATGCTGGAGTTTCTCCTCCATCTCCCTCCTCGAATCCGAGCTCATGCGCATGGGCAGGGGCGAATTCGACCTGTCGGAAATGTTCGTCGTCCGCCACGTGTACCGGGGGAAGGCGGAGAAGTATGTCCGCCTGCACGGCAAGGCGCAGCTCGCCGGCGGCGGCGCGTTCAACGACGTCGTGAAGGTGCTGCGCGAATACGGCATGGTGCCGGATGCGGCCTGTCCGGGCATCGCCTACGAAGAAGAGAAGCATGTGCACGGTGAACTCGACGGTGTGATCAAGGGGTATGTCGACGCGGTCGTGAAAAACAGGAACGGACGGCTGACGCCGGTGTGGAAACAGGGACTCGCCGGTATACTGGACGCTTATCTCGGCCCGTATCCTTCGGAATTCTCCTGGGAGGGCGGGCGGCATTCGCCGCGCAGTTTCGCAGACGAGGTTCTGCAGCTCGACCCGGCCGACTACGTGCTGCTTTCCTCCTACACGCATCATCCGTTTTACAGTCAGTTCGTGCTCGAAGTCCCTGACAACTGGGATTACGGACTGGTACACAACGTCCCTCTCGATGAGCTGATGGCGACCCTCGATTACGCCCTGAATAACGGGTACACGGTCGCCTGGGCCAGCGATGTCAGCGAGAAGGGCTTCGACTATCGCAAGGGACTCGCGGTACTGCCCGCGAAGGACTGGGATGACATGCGCAAGGACGAGCGGGATTCGGTTTTCATCATGCCGGTTGCGCAGAAGACGGTGACACAGGAGTTGCGGCAGCGGGCTTTTGACAATTACGGCACCACCGACGATCACGGTATGCATATCATCGGCACGGCCACCGATCAGAACGGCGATCCGTACTATTACGTGAAGAACTCCTGGGGCGTCGAACGCAGCAGGTATGACGGACATTTCTATGCTTCTGCGGCCTTTGTCGCCTGCAAAACAATGTCCATCATGCTGCACAGGGACGCCATTCCTCCCGCGCTGCGTCAGAAGCTCGGACTGTAGGAGCGAGGACGGCCCGGAGACAGCGGCGCAGCGAAAAATCGGCTGCGCTTTCCCCTCCCGTCATCGCACGCGCACGAGGGTTCTTTCTCCCGACAGCCTGTTCGCGTGGAAGAGCTGCAGCACGTAGGCGCCGGACGAGAGGGCCCGTGCGTCGAGGGGGAAACGGTAGTCCCCCGCTGCCTGCCTGCCGAAGGACCGCTCACGGAGCACCCTGCCCGCCATGTCCGTTATG
>JAVVFP010000688.1:0-1635 GCA_032250495.1 Bacteroidota bacterium
CGGGGCTACGGCTTCGCCTGCAACCGCGGCGCGGATATCGCCCGCGGCGCCTTTCTGCTCATCTGCAACAACGATCTCGAACTGCGCGGCAATCCGCTCGCAGCGCTGACGGAACGCAGCGCGCAGCAGGCCTCGGTTGGCGTTGTCGGTCCGCTGCTCCGTTTTCCCGACGGACGTTTCCAGCTCTCATGGGGCAGCTTCCCGACGCTGTACAGTGAATTTTTCGAACGCCGTCGGCAGCGGCAGAGCCGTCACGGAGGTGGAAGCGACCTCGAACGCCGGGAAGCCACCTCGCGCGTCGTGCGTCCGGTGGACTGGGTGACGGGCGCCTGCATGCTGCTCCCGCGCAGGGCGTGGGACTCAGTCCGCGGCTTCGACGAACGGTACTTTTTTTATTTCGAAGACGTGGATCTCTGCATGCGGCTGCGCAGGCAGGGGTGGGACGTCCTCTACGATCCCTCGGTTGAAGTGCTGCATCACGGTGGTGGATCCGATCCCCTGCGGAACCCGACCATCGTCCTCTCCTACCGGAGGGAGCAGCTGCGATACTACGCGCGGTACAACAGCGCCCTTTCCTTCACCCTGCTGCGCGTCTATCTTCTCCGGAAATTCCGCCGCATGGAGGCGGTGGGCGACATCGACCCGGCGCTCGCCGGGGAGCTGCGGGATCTCATTCGCCGTTTTTCCCGGGAGGAGGAACGCAGAACGTTTCACGCAACCGAGCGAGGCACGACATGAACATCGGCATATACGGCGGCACCTTCAATCCCCCCCATATCGGACATCTCATCCTGGCGCAAAGCGCCATCGACGCTCTCGCGCTCGACCGCGTTCTGCTCGTCCCGGCCTTCCGGTCCCCCTTCAAACTGCAGTCGGAAAGCCTTCCCGCCGAACAAAGGGCGGAAATGGTGGAACTCGCGGTTTCGGGGAATGACCGCATCCGCGGCGAATACTACGAAGTCCTCAAGGGCGATGTCTCCTACACCGTGGAAACACTGCAGCACATCCGTGCGCAGCACCCGGAGGACACGCTGTTCCTCCTCATGGGAGAGGACACCTTTGCAGAATTTCACCTGTGGAAGGATCCGGAGGACATTCTCGCGCTGGCAACGCCGGCCGTGGCAGGCCGTCCGGGATATGACGCCACCGCAGCGGCGCATCCGTATGAAAACGCGGCACGGAGGTTCTCCATGCCGCAGATAGACATTTCATCGACGGACATCCGACGCCGGGTCCGTGAAGGCCTTTCCATCCAGTACCTGGTTCCCTGGACCGTGCAGGTGTTCATCACCGCACAGGGACTGTACCGCGAAGATGATTGAGCTTACCTGAGCCAGCCCTGTGCGCGATACCATTCCACGGTCCCGCGAATTCCCTCCTCGAGACCGATCTCCTGCCGATATCCCAGCTCCCTTTTCGCCTTGCTGATGTCACAGGTCCAGTAGCGCTGCGTGATGTCACGCGCCTTTTCGAGGTTCAGCGTCGCGGGCTTGTTCTGCCACGCGGCGACCGATTGCGCGAGCGCGGCGACGGTGTACACCATCGCGTGCGGGAGTCGCAGCGTCAGAACGCGGCGGTCCATGATACCCGCCGTGAGCGAACCGACCTGCGGCCAGGAATAGAATTCATCGCTGG
>JAVVFP010000089.1:0-9252 GCA_032250495.1 Bacteroidota bacterium
AGGAGCGCCCCAATGAGACCTTACGTGGTTGCCGGAAACTGGAAAATGAACACCACGCCGGGACATGCCCGTGCGCTTGCCGAAGCCATCGGCAAATCCTTTCCCGGACCGGATACGGTCGGCGACGGCGTGCAGGTCGTGGTTTGTCCCCCTTACCCGATGCTTGCCGAGGTGCTCGAAGCCACGGCGGGATCGCGTGTCGGCGTCGGCGCACAGAACATGCACACCGAGGAGTTCGGCGCATATACCGGAGAAGTGTCCGCCCCCATGCTCAACGCCCTGGGCTGCACGCATGTCATTCTCGGTCACTCCGAGCGCCGGCAGTATTTCGCCGAAGGCGACGAGCTGATCAATGCCAAGGCGAAACTGGCCTTCGCGCACGCGATCACACCCATCGTCTGCGTCGGCGAGATGCTTGCGCACCGCGAGACCGGTGCAACCGAGGACGTGATCGAGAAGCAGGTCCGTGACTGCCTCGAAGGACTCGATGCCCTGCAGCTGCGCGGCATGGTGCTCGCCTACGAGCCCGTGTGGGCCATCGGCACGGGAAAAACGGCGACCCCGGAACAGGCGCAGGAAGTACACGTCTTTATAAGGAAGCTCGTCGCATCCCTTTTCGACGGTGAAGCCGCGGACGCCCTCGTCATACAGTACGGCGGGTCGGTGAAGCCGGATAATGCGAGGGAATTGTTTGCGCAACCTGACATCGACGGCGGCCTGATCGGTGGTGCGAGCCTCGACGCCGATTCTTTCCTGGCCATTGTCCGGGCGGCGCAGGAGCTCGCGACGACCTGATTTTCATGGGTGAAACTTGTAACCTGTTGAAAAGGCATATGGTTACAAGAAACAGGCGACCGTTCTTCACCTTGACTTTGGAACGGCAAACTTCTACTTTAGTTGATCTTTGTTCGTAAAGTGACCGAGCGAGGTTTGTTTTGGCGCAATCTAACACGAATACGGACAGCAGCGCGGAGATCGAAGCGCTGAAATCCGAAGGGACCATTCCCGGCCACATTGCCATCATCATGGATGGGAATGGGCGGTGGGCGAAGTCGCGCGGCAAGAACCGCGTGTTCGGTCACCGCGAGGGTGTCCGTTCCGTGCGAGAAATCGTGGAATCCTGTGCGAAACTCGACGTCAACTATCTCACCCTGTACACGTTTTCGACCGAAAACTGGAATCGTCCGCGGGACGAAGTGTCCACACTCATGCGCCTGCTCGTCAGTTCGTTGCGGCAGGAACTCGAAAACCTTCATCGCAACAATGTCCGCTTCATGATGATCGGCGAGCTGACCCGTCTGCCCTCCGAGGCGCAGAAGGAAGTCACCCGCGCCATGGAGCTGACCAGCGCCAATACCGGACTGACGCTGAACCTGGCTCTCAGCTACAGCGGACGATGGGATATTGTCCGCGCCGTGCGCAAAATTGCTCTCGAGGCTCGCAGCGGAAAAATTTCTCCCGAGGACATCGACGAAAATCTCATTGCCTCCTGTCTTTCCACCGCCGCTCTTCCCGATCCCGATCTCCTGATCCGCACCAGTGGGGAACTGCGGCTGAGCAACTTCCTTCTCTGGGAACTCGCATACACTGAACTCTATATAAGCGAATGCTACTGGCCGGAATTCCGTACCCACGAACTCTGCGAAGCCATACGGTCCTTCCAGCAGCGCGAACGGCGCTTTGGAAAGGTGAGCGAGCAACTCGAGGGGAAAGCCGGTCGCCGCAAATCGGTAAAAGAAGAACTCATTAATGCAATTACGAGCATCTAAACCACTCCTTCTCCCTGCGCTGCTTCTGCTTCTCTTCGCCGGGGGGTACGCGTACGCCCAGCAGTCACCGGGACAGAAGACCATGAAAATTCTCGGCATTTCGGTGGAAGGGAATATTTCCGCCGATGCCGCCACGGTCATGCTCACTTCGGGCCTGCGTACGGGCGACGAAATCGTCGTTCCCGGCGATGCCACGCAGAAAGCCATCTCGAAGCTCTGGGAGCTGCGCATGTTCTCCGACGTTCAGCTGCTGGTCGACCGCCAGGTCGGCGAGGGCGTGTACCTGAAGATCCTGGTCGAGGAGCATCCACGGCTGGATCGCATCACCATCGAGGGGAATGACGAATTCAGCACCGAGGATATCGAGGGAAAAATAGGCCTGATCAAGGGACAGATCCTTCGTCCTGTGGATTTCAACCGGATACGGCGCAAGCTGCTTGATGCCTATGAGGAAGAGGGCTATATGCTGGCAACGGTGGAACTGACGGCGGAAGTGCTCAATCCCCTCGACAACCGCGCCGAACTCAAAGTGACCATCGATGAGGGACCCGAGGTCGACATCGCCTCGATCACCTTTTCGGGAAACACCGCCTTCGACGACGGCGACCTGCGGGGCGCCATGGACGAGACGGCGGAGGACAGCTGGTGGCGCTTCTGGCGCAGCTCGCACTTCGACCGTGAGAAATACCGCAAGGACAAACAGCTGGTGCTCGAGGCGTATCGCGAAGAGGGATTTCTCGACGCGGAAATCACCGGCGACTCGATCTGGTACAACGATGACAGAACAGAGATGTTCATCGACATCCGTATCGACGAGGGCCGCCGCAGCTACATCCGCAACATCGTCTGGAAAGGGAACACGGTCTACCCGGACTCCCTGCTGACGGCACGCCTGGGATTTGAGCGCGGCGACGTTTTCAACGCACCGCTGTTCGATCTCAACCTGCGCGGCAATCCCGAGCAGACCGACGTCGGTTCACTGTACCTCGACAATGGCTACCTGCGCTTCTTCGCGCAGGACGAACGCGTGCGCGTCGCCGAGGACAGCGTGGATGTGGTGATCACCGTCATGGAGAATACCAAGTCGCGTATCGGGCATGTCTATATCCGCGGCAACAACAAGACGCACGACAAGGTCATCCGCCGCGTGCTCTACACCTGGCCCGGGGATTATTTCAGCCGCTCCGCCATCATCCGCAGCATCCGCGAGCTGGCGACGCTCAACTATTTCAATCCCGAGACCATCCGTCCCGAACCCGCCATGGTCAACGACTCGACCGTGGACATCATATATAATGTGGAAGAACGCTCCAGCGACACCTTCAATGCTTCGGTGGGCTACAGCGGCACGTTCGGTGCCACCGGTGCCTTCGGCCTGACGTTCAACAATTTCAACATTACCGAGCCCTTCCGCGGCGGAGCGGGACAGGTGCTCAATTTCCAGTGGCAGTTCGGCGAAGCCTCGCGCTTCCGCATCTTCTCGCTGTCCTTCACCGAACCCTGGTTCATGGACACGCCCACGTCCATCGGCTTCTCGCTCTATGACGAACGGCAGCAGTACGCTTTCGATATGCGGCGCACGGGCGCGTCCTTCAACGTGGGCCGCCGTTTCCGCTGGCCGGATGATTTCGCCCGCGGCGACTGGTTCATCCGCTACCAGGAACTCGACGTCAAGGACGGCGGCAGTTTCTACGACACCGGAAATTATACGCAGGTATCGCTGACACAGGTGATGTCGCGCAACTCGCTCGACAGTCCGATTTTCCCCAGCGCCGGCTCGCGCGTCGCGCTGACCTCCGAGATCAGCGGCGGCTTCCTGCCCGGTTCGGTGAACTATCACAAGCATCAGCTGGAGTTCAAATGGTTCACGCCGCTGATGCGCATCGGCGACCAGAACCGTCTCACGCTGTACACCGGCACAGAGTACGGCATGGTTAAAGGCTTCACGTCCGATCCCTACATTCCCCCGATCGAGTATTTCTTCATGGGCGGCAACGGCCTGCAGTATCAGACCATGCCGCTCCGCGGTTACGAGGACCGCAGCATCGGTCCCCGCGTGCAGGGTCTGATCACCGGCGGTACGCTGTACGCACATTACGTGGCAGAGCTGCGCTTCGCGCTCACACTCAATCCCATGCCGCTGTATGTGCTCGGTTTCGCCGAGGCGGGCAATGTCTGGCTGGACGAACGCTTTCTCGATCCCTTTGACATGAAGCGCAGCGCCGGCTTTGGCGCACGGCTGCTCATCCAGGGCGTGGGACTGATCGGCTTCGACTATGGTTACGGCTTCGATGACGTCGAACCGCTGGACGGCGAGGCCGACGGCTGGCACTTCCATTTCCAATTCGGACGCGGTTTTTGATATATTTACGCAATACAGCAACGCTATTTCGATCAATTCCATAATGCAGAGGTCATTGTGAAACGCATGCAAATTATCCTGACGGCGGCCCTCCTGGTCCTTCTCGGCATGACGGCCGGCGCCCAGAATCTCAAACTCGGTTACGTGGACTCCCAGAAAATCTTCGAGGGATTGCCGGAAGCCCAGGAAGCCCAGAAAGTGCTCGACGCCCAGCTTGCCGTGTGGCAGGACAGCCTGGAGACCATGAGCCGCAACTTCCAGTCCGAGGTGGAAACCTACCAGGCGCAGCAGGGCATGATGGCCGAAGCGAAGAAGGAAGAGACGCTGCAGCGTCTGACCCGCATGGAGCAGGAAATCCGCGAGTACCGCAACCTCAAGTTCGGCCAGACCGGCGAAGCCGCGCGCATGCGGCAGACCGTGCTCGGCCCCCTGCAGGACAAGGTGCTCAAAGCGATACAGGCCGTCGCCAAGGAAGAAGGCCTCTCCTTCGTGTTCGACAAGATCGAGGAAGCCACCATCGTACTGTATGCGCAGGAAAAATACGACTACACGTTTAAAGTACTGGATATGCTGAAGCGCGGCTCCAAGTAATTCGTAGTATCAGTCGAGGAGACCCATGAACAGGTTCATGCTTTTTATCGCAGTTCTGCTGCTGGGCATCGCGTGCGCGACGCCTGTTTCCGCGCAGCAGAAAATTGCCTATGTGGATATCGCCGCCATCATGAAGGAACTGCCGGAAGCCCAGGAAGCACAGCGCATGCTCGATGCCGTGGTCGACAAGTGGCAGAAGGAACTCCGCGAAATGGAGGATGAGTGGCAGGCCAAGTTCAACGACTATGACAAGCGCAAGCTGATTCTTACCGAACAGGGACGCGCACGTGCCGAAAAGGAACTGCAGGAACTCGATGCGCGCATCATGGACTTCCGTGATCAGAAGTTCGGCCAGGATGGGGAACTCTTCCAGGAAGAGGACAGGCTCATGCGTCCGATCCAGGACCTGGTATTCGACCAGGTCAAGGGACTGGCCGTGGAGCTGGGCTATGATTACGTGGTCGACAAGAGCGGCGGCGTGATGATTATTTACGCCAATCCCGAACACGACCTGACCCTGCAGGCCATCGAGCGGATCAAGAGCTACCTCCCCGCCCGCGAAGCCCCCGGCGCCACGACGCAGGGCGGTGGTGTGGGCGGCGGCGGTACGGGCGGCGGCCAGACCGGTTCGCGGCCACCGACATCCCCGCCGCAGGACGACAGGCGCGCCGGGGAGGACGGCAACATTCCCCCCGAAACCGACCGCCCCCGCTGACAGCACAGGAAACCCGTGTCCCGCACACTGCAAGATATTGCCCGTCTGCTTGCTGCGGATCCCGAAGGGGATCCGCAGCTCGCGCTGCATGGCCTCGCTCCGATCGAGGAAGCAGCAGAGGGACAGCTGACCTTCCTCGCCAACAAGAAATACGAAAAATACCTCGCGAGCACGCGGGCCTCCGCCGTCATCGTCGGACGTGACACCGCGGTGCCGCGCGACGACATCGCCCTGCTGCGCATGGACGATCCCTATCTCGGCTTCGTTGCATCACTGCACCTGTTCTTTCCCCCCGAACGCTACGAACTTCCGGGCGTGCACGCGACGAGCCAGGTCGATGAAACGGCACAGCTGGGCGAGGACGTCACCGTCTGTGCCCACGCCGTGCTCGGACGCAACGTGCGCGTAGGACGCGGCAGCGTCATCGCCGAAGGTGCGGTCGTACGCGACGACGTCGTGATCGGGGAGGACTGCCTGCTCTATCCGAACGTCACTGTTCTCGATCGCTGTCGGGTCGGTAGCCGCGTCATCATACACGCGGGCAGTACCATCGGCAGTGATGGCTTCGGCTTCGCTCCACGTGAGGGACGCTACGAAAAAATTCCCCAGGTGGGCTTCGTGATCATCGAAGACGACGTGGAAATCGGTGCCAACTGCGCGATCGATCGTGGTACGCTGGGACCGACCGTCATTCGCCGAGGTGCCAAGCTCGACAACCTCATCCAGATCGCACATAATGTCGAGGTGGGCGAGGATACCGTCATCGCCGCCCAGGCCGGCATCTCGGGCAGCACCGTGCTCGGACGCAATGTCATCGTCGCGGGACAGGCGGGACTGGTCGGTCACATCGAAATAGGTGATCGCGTCACCGTCGGCGCACAGGCCGGGGTCTCGAAAGACCTCGCCGGTGAAGGCAGGATGTTCCGTGGCTCTCCGGCGCGCGAGATCCACGAGGAACTGCGGCTCGAGGCAGCCATGCGCCACCTGCCCGAACTGATCAAGACCGTGCGCCGCCAGGAGGCGCGCATCGCAGAGCTGGAAGCGGCCCTGTCCGCCGAGAAAGGTTCGGAGCGCTGACGGCGCCGCACACGCAAAGGAGAAAGCGAATGGTCCATTCGCTTTTTTTATGTACCTGTATCGAGAGGAGTTTCATGGCATCGATTCGTAACCAGACCGTTCTCATCACCGGTGCCAGTTCGGGTATCGGCGCTTCCTGCGCACGGGCCTTCGCCGCGGAAGGGGCACGACTGCTGCTCTGCGCCCGTCGCACGGACCGGCTCACCGCACTGGCCGAGGAACTTCGGGAAATCCATGACGCGGAAGTGCATACCTTTGCGCTCGATGTGCGCGACCACACCGCCGTCACCTCCGCGCTTTCGCAGCTTCCAGCGGATTGGCGGCAGGTGGACGTCCTTGTCAACAATGCGGGACTCGCCCGCGGCCTCGACAAACTGCATGAAGGAGATGTGCAGGACTGGAATGAAATGATCGATACCAACGTGAAGGGACTGCTGTTCGTCAGCCGCACGGTGATTCCGGGAATGGTGCAGCGAAAAAAAGGACATATCATAAACATCGGGTCCATCGCCGGACTCGATCCCTATCCGAGAGGGGCGGTGTATAACGCCACGAAATTCGCCGTCGATGCCATCACGCGCGCGTTGCGCATGGACCTCGTCGACACGCCGCTGCGCGTCACCTCGGTGGACCCCGGCCTCGTCGATACCGAGTTCAGCGTCGTGCGCTTCCACGGCGACCGCGAACGTGCCGAAAACGTGTACCGGGATATCCAGGTGTGCACCCCGGACGATATCGCCGAGGCCGTCGTGTTCTGCGCCACGCGTCCCGCGCATGTCAGCGTCAACCAGGTCGTCATCATGCCCACCGCGCAGGCCTCCTCCATCGTCAAGCATATCGGTCCGCTCGCCTGACACACCGCTCGCCTGACACACCGCTCGCCTGACACACCGCTCGCCGTCAACGTGCGAGGAGCAGACCTTCCAGGAATACCGTCTTGATTTCGCGCCGCACCGTGGTGAGAGGGAACTGCCGCGGTGCACGGGCCCACTGATGGAGCAACTGACGCGCTGCGCCGAAAACGAGATTGGTGAATATGCGTGCGTCCACATCACTCCGGAACTCCCCGCTGCGCATTCCCTCCCGCACGACCCGCTCGCCGAGCTGCAGGAAATCGACGTAATACTGCATGAATGTCCCCGCCTCCTGCCGCAGCAGCTGAGGCTGCTCATTGACGAAGAGCAGCGCGAGTGACGGATTCCTGCCGAATTGATCGAAAAGTCGATCGATGATCTCTTCGACCTTGTCCCGCGCCGTCAGGTCCTCGCGGCGTGTGATCTCGTTGAATGCGGCATGCAATTCCCTCCACAGCGTGTCGAAAAGATGGTGGAGAATGCTCTCCTTGTTCCTGAAATACAGGTAAACACTGCCCGTCGCGACACCCGCTTCCCTTGCGATGCGTGTGATTTTCGCACCGTGAAAACCGTCACGTGCGAACACCTGTATGGCAGCGGCTGCAATACGCTTGTCCTTGTCTCCTGTTTTCTGTCTCATCCGCCTTTCCTGAATCATGATTCAGGTGCAGTATACCCTCGTCCCGGTGTGGAAGCAAATGCATGCGCCCGGCCTGGAGATCAGAAATAGTACAGGTACTTGATTTTCAATACAGCGGCCTGGTCGAGGATGTGCATGCGGGAGGGGAGCAGTCGGCCGCTGCCGTCGAATTCCTCGCTGCGGTCGCGCACATCGTTGATGGCGAAGTACACCCAGCTTTTGGGAAGGAAATTCCAGGACACGAGGAAGCCGGCGATGATACGTTCCATGCGGTCGCTGGAGCGGACGAAGACGTTGTCGACGTAGAGGCGGAAGCTCAGGTTGTTGACGGGGGTGACGGTGAGGGCGGGACGTGCGTTCCAGGTGATGTCCTCGACGCCCCCGTCGGGATTGCCTTCCGCCCACTGTCCGGCATCGAGGGTGGCGTAGAACGTGTTCGATACATGGAGGCCGAAGGAGAATTCCAGCCAGTGGTAGAATGCGAGCCAGTCGCGGTCGAAATTGTATGCGCGTGCGTAGCCGCCCCACAGGTTCGCCTCCCATGCCGGTGAGACGTGAAACCAGGTGGAGAAAGTGGTCTCATAGGCGGTGAATTCCTGTGCTTCCTCCTTGACCGGACCGAAGGTGAAATTGATTTCCCCGCCCCAGTTGGCGCGGAACTGCATGTTGTATCCGAGGAGCACGAGCAGGTCGGTGTGGAGATCCGCGTGTTCGTACGATGCGCCGCCGCCACCGTAGAGAAGGATCTGTCTTATCTCGCCTTCGGGGAAGTACCAGCGGGGACCGGTAAAGCCGATGATTTCCGCCGTTCCCTGCCAGGGCACATATCCCACGTCGTCTATGTCGAAATCGCGACCGATGGTGCGTCCCCGCACGGCGCTGAGCCATGACTCCGAGGGATTCGTGTAGCCGAAAGAAGCGGCGAAATCGCCGTCCCCGTCGCGGAAGGAGCGCGCAAACTGGTAGGCGAGCTGCCAACCCGCGCCGCGGAAGGCGCCGTCGATGTCGATCACGCCGTTGCTGTGCGTGTCGGACCATTTCCCGACGAAGAGCACGCCCATATCAGAGTTTTCCAAGATCTGCCGTTTGATGCGACCGGAGGCGAAGGTCGCGCGCGGCTCATCGAAAGTTTCCTCGTCGTCCGTATACGCGACAGCGCCCGTCATGGCAGTGAAGCCCCCGTACTCCCACGGTCCGGCACGGCCGAAGGCCTGGAGGGTCCACACGATGTCGTAGGCGTCCTT
>JAVVFP010000690.1:0-1627 GCA_032250495.1 Bacteroidota bacterium
GTCGAGGTAGCCGGCGTCGTCGGAAACGTTCTGGATTTTCAACGTGTCCAGTTGCAGGCCCAGCGCCTTGAGATCGTTATCCGCTTCCTCGATCAGGCTGCCTGCGAACTTGAGGCGATCGTCGTTGACCTCCTCCGGCGTCAGCGTCGCCAGCACGCCACGGAGATTTCCTTCCAGTGTGTCCTTCGCGATCTCGTGGATTTCCGACATGGATTTTCCGAGGAAACGCTCGACGGCGTTGCCGAAGGTCGGTTCGCTGCTGTCGATCTTGATATTGGCGATGGCCTCGACTTTGAGCGGAATGCCCCCCATCGAGTAGGCATTCATCACGCTCAGGTCCAGGGGAATGGTTTCCAGCGACATGCGCGCGGCCTTTTCGATCAGCGGAATGCGGAGAGCGCGTCCCCCGCGGATGAGACGGTACCCGACGCTGTTGCCGTCAGGCATCTTGCGTTTGCGTCCGGAAAGGACGATCACTTCGTTGGGATGACAGATCAGGAGAAGGCGGCTGACGGCGACCATGATGAGAATGACCGCGAACAGCGCGATGCCGAAAATGGAAATGATGAATTCTTCCATGGTGTTTGCTGCCCAGTTGTTCGTTGTTCGTTTGCTATCTATAAAATATGTTGGTTCTCAGGCTTCGTCGAGAAAATCGCCGCGGTCGACGAGCACCACGTCCTTCTGCAGCGCGAGGATGAAAACACGGTCATTCACGCGCAACTCTTCCTGCGTGCTGTCTTCATGCAGCAATGCGAGCAGCTCGACGCTCTGTCCCGCCCTTTCGATGCGGACCTTGCCTTTCCTCGTTTTCGACGGCGGCAGCGTCACCCGGCCCGCATGACCGATGAGCTTGCTGATATGCAGCGCTTCTCCGGATTCCGATCCGCGCAGGTAGCGCATGAAGCGGTGTCCGACCACGCCTGCGAACAGTCCCATCCCTATTGAAGAACCGAGCGTGAGCCCGAATGGCATCGACAGCCAGGTCAGTACGCTTCCCGTCATACCGAAAAAAGTCGTCATGTACACCATGTTGCGGAAACTGAAAAACTCGAAGGCGGCCGAGAGCGCCGATGGTCCCTGCACATCACCGTCCGCGCTCTCCACCGAGGTGACAGCCGGGTGATCGGTGTCCACCGTCATCTCCGCGGGCAGCGTCCCCTCCCCGAACTCCGCCTGCAACTCCGCTGCGACCTCGGCATCGGCCTGCACGTCCAGCGAATGATCCATATCCACCTCCCCGTGCACGTCCAGCGCATGATCCATGTCCGCGTCCCCGTGCATGTCCATCCCATGGTCCACTTCCGTGTCCGCGTCACCACCCGCGAAGAGCGAAATCGTCAGCAGTACTCCGCCGAAAACCAGGCACGCCAGATACAACGTCAGCATACACGAACTCCCGTGCTGAAAAGCCTTTCAATATTGTAATGGTCACTTGCTTGCTGAATGTAGCAATAATATTGTTCATTTGGTACGTGAATCGGCCGCGAGGAGACCGAAAGATTTTTTTTGAATAAAACTTGATTTTTACTGCATTTTTCTCATAAAGTACTTAAGTTAACAGTAGTAGTCTCTTTAATTGCAACAGGTTAAGAGGTTGATTATGCCATCGTCCGTTACTTCGAGG
>JAVVFP010000689.1:0-1627 GCA_032250495.1 Bacteroidota bacterium
GTCCGGCAATGCGGCCGCCGACCATGGTGACGACTTCATCCGCGTAATGACGGAGCCGCTGATCGTGACTCGCCACGATCACGCATTTGTACATATCGGTCGCGCAGGTGTGAAGAATACGAATGATGCTCTCCCCCTGCTCCGCGTCCAGGCTGGCCGTCGGCTCGTCCGCGATGAGCACGTCCGCGTCGATGGCAAGCGCCCGGGCGATGGCGATGCGCTGCCGCTCACCGTGACTGAGCTCACGGGGACGTTTTTCGGCAAGCCCGGCGATCCCGACTCTCTCGAGCGCTTCCAGCGTGCGACGGCGGGCGACACCGTTCGCGATGCCCGCGAAACGCAGCTGCAGGGCGACGTTTTCCGCAACGTTGAGTCCGTCGATGAGCAGGAAGGTCTGGAAAATGAAACCGATGGTCGCGGCCCGCAGAAGCTGCAGCTCGCGCGGATCACGCCCGTACAGGGCCTCCCCGAAAATTTCAACCGTGCCCGCGGTGGGAGCCACGAACCCTGCCGCCACGGTCAGGAGCGTGGTCTTCCCACTGCCGCTCGGACCGAGCAGAAGGTGCAGGTTTCCTCGATAGGCCTCGAAATCGATATCGGTCAGTGCAGGGTACACCCGGCCGTTGGATTCGTATCGCTTGGATACTCCCCGCAGGCGGATGGCCGTAATGCGATTGCTGCTGCGTGTCATGCGAACACCTCCGAGGGAGCGATCTGCCGCACCCGCCTGCTGGCGAGCAGTCCGCTCGCCACGCTGATACCCAGCACGGCCAGGGTGATGCCGATCACATGCATAGTGGTTATGGTTGCGGCGACCTCCGGGGTCACCAGTTTGATCAAAGCGAGCACGGGGTAGAGCAGGAGCAGTCCCAGGACCTCCGCGACGCCGCCGATGAGCAGGGACTGGCCGACGACCAGGCGACGCAGGTAGCGCACAGGAGAACCGATTATTTTCATGACGGCGAAATCGCTGCGGCGCTCAAGTATGCTCACCGAAAGAATGAGGCTCAGGATGATGGCCAGGACGACGGCGCCGATCAGGGCGATCGCGTAAAACAGCGGAAGCACACCCGCATCCACTTCCCGCAGGTTGTTGTCGAGAAATTCCTGCTTCGTATACACGGCGAACTGCCCCGGGAAACGCTTCTCCATATCTCCGATCACCGCGGGAATGTCTGCGCGGCTCCGGACCTGCAGTACGAAATAGCTCGCGAGACCGGGAAAATCCACCAGCGACTGTTCGTAGGCAAGCGTCACGAACGCGTACTGCATGACGGAGAGGTTGGTCCCGGAGGACAATCCTACCACGGTGAGGGAATCGCCGCGAATGCACACGCGCCCGTTCACGGACACACCGTGCTTGGCGGCGAAGGCCTCGTCGAGCACGATTTCATCGTCCGTGCGCAGTCCCCTCCCTGCGACGATGCGCGGTGGCGCCCCGAGCGCACCGGGACGGTAGCCTGTCAGCAGCACGGAGGCACTGCTCTCCGCGCAGTCGATACTGGTCAGGAACATCAGCACCGATGCTGCGGAGTCGATGCGGGCAACCTCGCAGATTTCCTCCCTGTAGCCCTCGAGCAGAATGGAGGTCCCGCGCATGATGTTGGTGGTGTTCGCCTGCAGCACC
>JAVVFP010000691.1:0-1626 GCA_032250495.1 Bacteroidota bacterium
CCAGGCGGCCTCATGCGTCGTGCCGCGTGCAGGCACGGTGCCGATCTCATGCCAGGGTCCTTCCGGCGTCGCGGCGCGCTGGATGAGGAAGCGCAGGGAAGACTGCTCACTCTCCACCCGCCAGCGCAGGCGAACGCGCCCGTTGTCATGCACGGCGTCGAAGGCGGAGAGCTCCACCGCCGTCGGTCGGGCGCGGTAGCAGGCGATGCCGTTGTTGGACATGAGCACGTAAAGACGAACGTCATTTTCCCATGTGCCGACGGGCGTTTCCCACACCGCGGCACTGACATCGACGTCCGAAACGAAATTGTCCTGATCGATCGATTCGAGGATGCGGCTGCCCAGCTGCGGCGTCCTGCTCCAGACAGCGAACTCCTGTCCCTGCGTGGTCACGTCGATCATCCGGGCCGTGGTGTTGTCGTTCGGCGTATTCGGATTCAGGGGATCCGTGGGAAGTCCGTCGGCCACGACCAGGAACTTCCGGTTGAACGCGGGCAGCGCGAGCCACGCCATCGGACCGGAGGAACCGGTCAGGTGTGTCGGCAATGTACGCGCCTGCGACACCGGCGGTGCATACGTCTGCGGCAGCGGGATGATGCCGGACTGGAATTCCGGAAATGCCGTCGCCGGATTCCTGCTGTTATCCGTCCAGATTCTGCCCGTGATGTGCCCGTGGAATTCCGATACCGGTTCCGCCGCCACGCCATGCGTTGCCACGCCGCGCTGCGTCTGCAGTCGCAGTCCGAGGCCGAAGGACAGCTTGCCGCCGCCGAAGGTGTCGCGGTCGGGCCGTTGTGCCGCGGGACGGCGGTCCTCGACCAGGACGGCGATCTCATCGTTCGGCGCCGACTGTCCCGGCCAGTTGCCTCCCCCGACGTATATGCGCACCGAGTCATGCAGCACGGGCGGATCGGGTCCGGGCGGGTCATGCCATGCGCGCTTCCCGCTCACGGCGAATGCGTCGCCCCAGCGCGTGGCGGGGAGTTCGCTGTCCTGCGCGCTGCCGATGGCCGTCCCCGCCGTGTTGCGCGTGGCGTAGATCAGCTGTGGCGTGGACGACGGCGTGTCCCATCGCCAGACGCGCAGCGGCCCCTGGTCGAGGTAATCGCTGTCGCAGCCGATGACCGACGGACTGACCTGCCTGCAGTATCCCCAGAGGGGATTGACGAGGTTGCACACGTAGATGCGTCCCTCGTCGTCCACGTCGATCTTGAACACGGCGAAACGGTTTTGTGCGAAGCTGAGCGATGTTACCGAAGCCGTGATGAAAGTGTCGAGCGGAACGGGCAGTTCTCCCCCCGCGCCGCGGCTGCCCGGAAAGGCAGATCGCCCGATGTCCGTGCGCACGCCTCCGCTGTCCGGATCGAGGATGTAAATCCGGGGTTCGTTGAGCAGCCAGCCCCCGCTGCGTGTGTACTGCGGTGAGACGACGTACACCAGGTTGCGGGTCTGGTCATAGGCGATACCCGTGAAGGAAAGCGAATCGTTCATCCAGGCGAAAAGTGTCCGTTGTCGGTGCGGGAAGCGTCGGCACTGCGATTGCGTACGCGTGCTTGATACGCGGATCAGCCGACGCGCTCGCCCTCTACGACACCAACAGTGCAAAGGTCCGTGCCGAAGTTCTCG
>JAVVFP010000090.1:0-9230 GCA_032250495.1 Bacteroidota bacterium
TCTCAGGCCGGTGGTCGATACCGTTCCTGCGCGCAAGGCGGGACGAAGCGTGCTGATCGCCATCGCCGTCACCGCCGTGGCCTTCGCCATGCTGCCGACGAGCATGGGCGGAGCGTTCTGGCGCGTCATGCAGTTCCGTACGGATTTTGCTCCTCCTGCGCCTTTCGAATTCATCGTCGAACCCGGTGACGTCGAGGCCGTCAAGGGCGAGGCGCTGCGTCTGCGCGCCACGACGACGGCCGCGGAGCAGCCGGACATCACCTTCCACCTGCGCGAGGAAGAGCAGGAGGAATTCGATGCCGTGGCCACCGTGCGTGACAGCAGCGGGCAGTGGATGCATGAACTCAGCGGACTGCGCCGCTCCCTGGTGTACTATGCCGAGGCGGCAGGATACCGCAGCCGGCAGTACCGCATCGATGTGGTCGATCGTCCCTTCGTACGTTCGCTGCGTACGCGCCTGACCTTCCCGTCCTATGCAGGACTCTCCCCGCGCTATCTCGACGACAACGTGGGCGACGTGGCGGCGCTCGCCGGAACCCGCGTCACGCTCGACGTGACGGTCAACAAGGATGTGCGCAGCGCCGTGCTGGTCTTCAGCGACAGCACGGAGCTTCCCATGGAAGTGGACGAGCAGCGTGCACAGGCCTCCTTCGTGCTGCGGCGCGACGCATCGTATCACGTGGCGCTCATGGACGCGGGGGGCATCACCAACGCCAATCCCATCGAATACAGCCTCTCGGTACTGCCGGACCTCGGTCCGACCATTGACGTCCTCGAACCGGGACGCAACACCAACGTGGATGAAAGTATGCGCCTCCCTCTGGTCATGCGCATCACCGACGACTACGGGTTCACGAAAATGCTGCTCAAGTACCGTCTCGCCGCATCCCGCTACGAGAAGCCGCAGGAGCAGTATTCCACCATTGAAATTCCCCTGCCGAGCGCGCGCGAACGCGAGATGGAAGTGCCATGGATATGGAATCTCACCACGCTCAGCCTCGTGCCGGAGGACGTGGTCAGCTACTACGTGGAAATCTATGACAACGACAACGTCACCGGTCCCAAGGTCGGTCGCAGCCAGGTGTACGCGCTGCGTCTGCCCTCGCTCGAGGAAGTGTTCGCACGCGCGGACGCCGAGCAGGAGAAGGCCGTCGAGAACCTGGAAGAGACGCTCAAGGCCGCCGAGGACGTGCAGCGTGAACTCGACCAGCTGCGGCAGGAGATGAAGCAGCAGAACGCAGAGAAACTCGACTGGCAGCAGCAGAAAAAGCTCGAGGAGCTGATGAAGCGCCAGGACGAGATGATGAAGGACGTCAAGGAAGTCAACGAGCAGCTGAGTAACCTCCAGGAAGACATGCAGAAACAGAACATGCTTTCCGAGGAGACGCTGCAGAAATACCAGGAACTCGAGCAGCTCATGAAGGAGGTGGACGCCCCGGAGCTGCGTGAGGCCAATGAGCGCATGAAGGAAATGATGAAGCAGATGTCGCCCGAGCAGATGAAGGAGGCGATGGAGAATTTCAGCTTCAACGAAGAAAATTTCCGCAAAAGCATCGAACGCACCATCGACCTGCTCAAGCGCATACAGATCGAGCAGAAAGTGGATGAACTGGCGAAGCGCGCCGAGGAAATGGCGAAACAGCAGGAAGATCTCGCCGAGCGTACAGAGAACGCGAATCCCTCCGACCAGGAACAGCTCGACCGTCTCGCCGACGAGCAGCGGCGGATGAAGGAACAGATGGAAGCGATGGACCGCGAGATGAAGGAATTGCAGAAGAAGATGGAGGAGTTTCCGCAGGAGATGCCGCTCGACGAGATGCGCGAGGCGCAGTCGGAAATGAATCTCGCACAGATGCAGCAGTCGATGAACAATTCGGCCAGCCAGTGCCAGGGCGGCAACTGCAAGGGCGCCTCGCAGCAGCAGAAAAAGATGGCCGAGCAGATGCGCAAGTTCCAGAAGAAAATGGATAAGGTGAAGAAGAAGCTGAACGAGAACATGCAGCAGATGGTGCAGCGCGGCTTCCAGAAAGCGCTCAAGGAAGTGCTGGAGATGTCCAAGAAACAGGAGGATCTCAAGAACCGCGTACAGCAGATGCCGGTCAATTCCCCGCAGTTCCGTGAAGCCACGCGCGAACAGATGGAGCTGATGGAACAGCTCGACCAGACCGGCAATGAACTGATGGAACTGGCAAAGAAAACCTTCGCCGTCAACCAGCAGATGGCCAAGCATCTCGGACAGGCCATGAAAAAAATGCAGGAATCCATGCAGAGCATGCAGAACCGCGACCAGCGGTCCGGCGGACAGCAGCAGGGTGGCGCCATGTCCGAACTCAACGAGGCCGCAAAGCAGCTCGCCAAGGCCATGCAGTCCTCCTCCCAGGGCGGCAGCTCGCAGGGCGGTTCACTCATGCAGCAGCTGCGTCAGATGGCGCAGCAGCAGATGGATATCAACGGCAGCATGCCCAATCCTTCCAGCGGCATGTCCCAGCAGGAGCGCCAGCAACTGCAGCGCCTGATGCAGCAGCAGACGGCCGTGCAGAAGTCACTGCAGGAACTCAACGAGGAAGCCAAACGCAGCGAGGAAGGCGAGCGCATCACCGGGGACCTCGAGCGCATCGCCGAGGAAATGCAGGAGGTCGTCCGCGACATGCAGCAGAACAACGTCAATCCCAACACCCTGCAGAAACAGGAGCGCATCCTTTCGCGCCTGCTCGACGCCTCGCGCTCGATGCGGGAACGCGACTGGGAAAAGCGGCGCCGCTCGCGCACGGGCGAGGATGTCGCCCGCCGCAACCCCGGACGACTGTCCGACGAACTCACCGACCCCCGACAGGCTATTCGCTCGGACCTGCAGAAAGCCGTCAACGAGGGCTACGCGCGGGATTATGAGGTGCTGATCAGGCGGTATTTCGAGCGCCTGGAAGAGGTGATTACGCGGGATTGAAGTCTCCGTGTAATCTGCGCAATCTGTGGTAAAGCATCTGAGTAATCTCCCAACAATCCGGGTAATCCCATGCATGTAATCGCCGACCTCACCATCGTCCCACTCGGTGTGGGCATCTCCGTTTCCCCGTACGTCGCCGCCTGCGAGAAAATTCTCAAGGAGGCAGGACTGCACACGCATCTGCACGCCTACGGCACCAATATTGAGGGTGAGTGGGAGGACGTGTTCGCCGCCGTCAAGCGCTGCCATGAAGTCATCCACGAAATGGGTGCCCCCCGCGTGTCCTCGAGCATGAAATTCGGTACGCGCATAGACCGTGCGCAGACCATGGACGACAAGGTCCGCAGCGTCGAGGAAAAACTCGGGGAGTGATTCCGCAAAGAGAAAGGCAACCACAGTGTACACAGAGTCTGACACAGAGTACACAAAGAATGAATGAAAAAATCCTTTGTGGCCTTTGTACCTCCTTTGTGCCCTCTGCGGTTGCCTTTAGAAAAGCTGGCCGAAGTTGAGGTAGAATCCGACGGCATCTTCGCTCCAGCCGATGTCGGCGCGGGTGACGAAGGTGTCGAAGATGAGGCGGAGTCCGGCGACAGGGGTGAGTATCCAGCGGCTGGCGGGAAGGTCCGCGAGCTTCGGGGCGACGCTGCCCGCATCGAGCGCCACGATGCCGCCGAGCCGGCGATAGATGGGGAAACGCAACTCGGTGTTGAAGACCACGCTGCTGCGATCGAGAAAGCGATCCTTCGGGATGCCGCGCACGGTGCCGTTTCCACCGATCGGGAGCATGTGTTGGACGGGAATATCATCTCCCAGCATGGAATGCAGTCCCAGGCGCAGCGCGCCGACACAGCTGCCGAAGCCGTGATAGTACTGGCCCCATGCCGCGCCGCGTGTCCAGTCGTGACCGTGTTCCGTGAGTGCGATCGTCTGCTCTATTTCTCCCTGCAGCACCACGCCCCCTGAGGGATTGATCACGCTGTTGCGCGTGTCATAACGAAGCTGCAGTGTGGCCGAAGTAATGTCCGCGCTGCTGGCGTTCGTTTCCAGCGTGCGGAGCCGGCTGCCGTCTTCGAAGCCGTAGGACCAGATGCGTTTGAAACGCAGAAGCAGCTGACCGATGATCTGCGGGGTGAAACCGCGACTGGCGGCGGCGGTCAGTTCCAGCGGTTCGAAGGTGTAGTGCTCCCTGTCGTCGTAGCGGGCATCGGGGCCGACGCCGAAAAAGCTGTTGGTAATCATCTTGTCGTAGTCCATCACCACATCGAACGCCAGCGGGTATGCGCTGCCCTGGCGCAGTTCCGCGTCGGGCCAGGACGCGCAGATGCGCACCCAGCGTTCCCCTTTCGTGCTCAGGAACAACGTCAGGTCGAAGGATTCCCGCGATCCCAGCGCATTGCGCAGCACGCCCTTGTATCCCGCTCCGAAGCCGGTGTCGGTGTCGTACATGGCGAAGGGGAGGTGATCGAAGGCCGTGTCGCTATCCTGTCCCGGAAGCGCGACGGGAAGGAAAAACAGCAGCAGGATGATACGTCGCATGGCGTTTCTCCGAAGTGTGCCGAAAAGTAGGAAACGGCACGCTGCGAAATGTCATCGTCCTGTCAAAAGCGCGCTTCGGCAAGCGCATCACCTTGGAAATGGGGCGTTGCCGTACTACTTTTGGATACCAGCCTGTCATACATCCGCGCAATCCAATGAAGCTCCTTGTCACCATACCCGTTTACAACGAAGAGAATGCGCTGCCGGTCAGCATTCCGACGCTGCATGCTTTTCTCGAAGCGAACCTCCCCGCGTACGACTGGGAAATCGAGATCGCGGACAATGCTTCCATCGACAGGACGCCCGAGGTTTCACGGAAGCTCGCAGCGGACTACGCGCGCGTGCGTTATCTGCGGTTGGAGCAGAAAGGCCGGGGCAGGGCGCTGAAGAAATCGTGGATGGAGGCGGACGCGGACATTGTCAGTTACATGGACGTCGACCTTTCCACCAACCTCGAGTCCTTCCCCCCCATGGTGCATGCCCTCGCACACGAGGGTTATGACATCGGCACGGGATCGCGGCTCATGAAGGGCGCGAACACGGAGCGCAGCTTCAAGCGCGAGTTCATTTCCCGCAGCTATAACCTCATGGTGAAGGCCATGTTCTTCACCCGCTTCTCAGACGCCCAGTGCGGTTTCAAGGCCGTCACCCGCGAAGTCGTGGACGAACTCCTCCCACAAATCGAAGACAATGTCTGGTTTTTCGATTCCGAGCTGCTTATCATCGGCGAAAAGTCCGGCTATCGCATATTCGACGTTCCCGTCAAATGGATCGAGGATCTCGACACCCGTGTCAAGATCGTCAGCACCGCTATCGACGACATCAAGGGACTCATCCGCGTCCGCCGCAATTTCTGGGCCGGGAAATACCGGCGATTACGCAGAGGGTAGGGATTAGCCTCTGCGCAATCAGATTCCAATCCCGATGTAGAAGTTCTCCTCGTCCCGGTAGTGGTTGAGGCGCCAGGCGAGTTCGAAACGGAATATGGCGAAGATGTTTTCGATGCTGAAGCCGGCTTCCCAGAAGACGGGACCGGTTTCGCGGACGTCGACGGGTTGCAGGGCACGGGTTTCGGGGGACATCTGCGTCCAGCCGCCGGAAGCGAAGAGGCGCAGCGACCAGCCGCTGTCTTTGAGCAGGGGGATGCGGGAGGCACGGAAAAGCCAGTCGCGGAAGTTGTGTGAGAAATAGGCGGTGACCCGGCGATCGCCGCCAAACTCGCGGAAGCCGAGGGTGCGGAAGCGGTCGGGCCATGTAAGCCAGTTCATCGAGCCCTGCAGATTGTACAGCATCTGTGCGGGCAGGGCGTCGTCGGCGAAGTCGCCGGCCAGGCGGTAGGAGGTCTCGCCCGTCAATCCGAGATTGAAGCGACCGTCGAGGCGCGCACCGAGGGAGAGGATGTTCCACTGCTGCGCGTCGACATCGACGTCGTGCCATGCGGCGAGCAGTGTCGGGGTGTGATTGCGCGTGCCGATACGCGAAATTTCTCCCGCGTTGTCGATGAAGTCGCGGTCGTCGAACTGCAGCGTTCCGGTCACACTGCGGATCGATCCCTCGTTGATGGACGGATTTGACCGGTACTCCCGGTCGGTGTTGAAAATGCTCCAGTCGCCGAGGGTGTGCGCATTGTAATACCTGTCCTCCGCGTAACGAACGCTCATCGGGAACAGCATCCAGGGATCATAGGAAAGTGTTGCGCTCCAACCGTCGCGGTAGAAATAGTCGCGGTAGTCGTAGCGGTCGAGGAGGTTGAAGAGCGTGACCAGCAGTTCGCCGGCCGGATCGTTATGCGAATCGATGAAATCCCGCTCATAGTGACGCTCCGCGCTCAGCCACAGTGCGGGAGAGGAAAAGAACGTGGTCCATGCGCCGATGCGATATTTGAAGCGCTCGTCGTCGAAGCCGTATCCTGCTCCCGCATTGACGACGCGCAGGGGGAATTCCGGCATGGAAAGACGGAAATCGCCGTCCAGCGCATGTCCTTCCACCCGGTTGTAACGGAAGAGGGAAAGCAGTCCCGGGAAGGAGAACTGCGCGTCATCGGATCCTGTGGTGCCTCCGCCGACAAAGTCCATGATTCCCACCCGGTAGCGTGCAGAGTCCAGTTGCAGTTTGACGGTGTCGGCTTTCAGGTACGCGCGTTCCTCTTCTTCGGTGTTGGGTATTTTCTGATGTGCCATCCAGTAGCTGGAGTCGCGTTCGTCCGCTTCGGGAAGAACCTTGATGCGCGTACGGTCGAAAAAGTCTTCGTTGATCTGCTGATTTATGCGGTAATCCTGCAGCACCGACAATCCTTCGATCTCGATCTGTATGTCGACGAGGGCGATGTCGATGCCCGCATCGACAACCACGTCGACCGGCATCCAGAAATCGTCCTCGAAACGGCGGAAATGCTGTTTGAAGGCGATGGTGTCGAAGAACGCGGGCAGGGCGGCGTCATTCACGCGCAGGTCCACCATGGAGAGAGAGTAGCTGCTGTCGGCGATGTATATGGTTCCCTCGAAGCCGGGATCGTTTTCGTTGAGAGGATGGAATTTGATCATGTGCAGCCTGCTGTCGTCGAGCGTGGTTTCCCCGAGCAGACGGTAATAGTACGTGTCGAGTCCGCGTTCGGATATGGGGCCGGGTACCGGCACGCCTTCGCTGAGCTGGAATTCATCGCGGGAGAAATCGACGATGAAAAATGCGCTGATCATCAGATTCGTCTGCGACGGAATCATCGCGCTCTGCTTGCGGGCCTTGATCACTTCCTTGTAGCGATCCGGTTTCGCCCACCAGGCTTCGGTCTGTGATTCCAGCAGTATGGGCAGCGGCCGTCCGGTGCTGTCGCTTTCCGTCGCGGTACTGTCGTCGCTGTCGCCGACGGTGGCGGTGACGCGTACACCGTTGCCGCCGCTGGACATCATTGACTCCATGGCCCCGCGGACGTAGACGCGCAGCTTGCTGTGCGAGGTGAGACTGTAGTTCTGCAGGCGCTCGGCCCGCTGCTCCTTCGCTTCGATGGCGCGGCGGATGATGCGCAGGGCGGGATTGTCGTCGGGACTGAATTCCACCGTCGGCATTTCGATGTTCTGCTGGGTGAGACGGAAGGTGATGTCTGATGACCCAGGTATTTCGATCGACTGCGTACGACTGCGATAGCCGATATAACTGGCGACGATGGTATGATTTCCCCGGGGGAGCTGCAGTGTGAAACGTCCGTTGCGATCGGTGGTTGTGCCGGTATGACTGTCTTTCACCCAGACGTTGGCGAACTGCAGCGCTTCCCCGCTTCCCGCATCGAACACGGTGCCGGTGACGCGCTGCTGCGCATGCAGTGAAGCGGAAATGGCGAGAAGGAGAAGGGCGATGGTGCTGAGTTTCATGTGGACCTGTGGCGTTGTTGTTCCCTTTGCATGTACGACGCAGCCGTGACGTTGTTGCGAGACTTCGTCTGCAGGAAAATCTCACAAAATCCGCATGAATCCCAATCCCGTATGGTACGTATTTTATGGGGCGCGATGCGGAACGGAGTGACGTATTTTTGGCGTTGATACTGCATACGCGCAAGCACCCTTTTTCACGGGAAATGCGGACAGTCTCCCCGGATTCAATGTGCCACCATTACGGGATACGCATGAAAGGCTTCCTCCTGGTCCTTTTCCTCACCACCACATCCTTCGCGCATGCCCAGGGCAGCGGCGGCGGCGCGCCCTCGCCATCGATGCGGGAGCAGATCGAAGAGAGCGACCTGCTGTTCGCCCGCGGAAAGTTCACCGCCTCGCGTCGTATCATGGACGAACTGATAAAAACGCACCCGGATGATGCGGAGGTGCTCTGGCGCATGGCACAGCACATGATCAACGACGGGGACGGAACGCGGGACCGGGAGAAGAGGGAACGGCTGTACCGGGAGTCGGTCGAGTACAGCGAGGCGGCAGTGAAGGCGGACCCGCGCAGTGCGGATGCGCGTGCGTATCTCGCGGCATCCTACGGAAGCTACGCCATGTTCGCGGGGGGAAAGGAGAAGGTCAAGCTTGCGAACAGGATACGGGATGAACTCGACCAGGCGCTGCGCCTGGATCCTGACAACCAGGTGGCGCTGACGATTTATGGTACCTGGCATCGCGAGGTATCGGAGGTCAGCTGGATCGAGCGGCAGCTCGCGAACATGTTCCTCGGCTCCATGCCCGACGGCAGTATCGAAGAGTCCATCCGCTACCTCAACTCCGCGGTGCGCATCGCGCCGAAGGTGTTCCGGCATCGCTACGAGCTGGCGCTCAGTTACATCGCGGCCGATCGGCTCAGGGACGCCGCCGCATCCTTCCGTGCGGCGTTGCAGTGTCCGACCAGCTGGAAAACGGACGACCGACGCCGTCCCCGCATACGGGAATGGCTCGAGGAGAACGATCTGTAGCATCCCGGGACGCAGCTAGGGAGCTGGTGAGCGGGAGCTTCTTCTCGTGATTTCATACACGCTGATTTCCACCTCGCGCAGATGCAGCGTGGTCATGCGTGCGTTGCGCCGGTAGCGGAAGTCCCGCGCGGTGAGCGCGTCGAAAAATGGTGCCGCGATCATGCGGTTCGGTTCGGCCAGCAATACGGTGCCCTCCGCTTCCAGCGTCCGGTCCAGGAAGTCTGCGAGGGGTTCGATGAAGCGTTTTTCATAGATGACGTCCGCCGCGATGATTACCGGCCAGCGTTCTGCGGGGGGATGGCGGAAATCCATATGCACGACATCCACGGCGGTGTCCGGAAGGTTCTGCAG
>JAVVFP010000091.1:0-9201 GCA_032250495.1 Bacteroidota bacterium
GCGACGAGGAAATTCTCATCCGCGCCAATGCGCGTGAGTACCACGCGCGCGAACTGGCCAACCTCATCGTCCGTGGCAGCAGCGACGGCACGATCATTTATCTCAAGGACATCGCCACGATTCGTGAACGCTGGGAGGACGTTCCGGATAAGTCCTATCTCAACGGCCAGGCCGCGGTGGTTATCAATATCGACAAGACCAGGGAAGAGGACATCCTCGCCGTCGCCGAAACGGCGAAGGATATCGTCGCGCGCTTCAATGCCGAACACGACGAAGTACAGGCCATGGTCCTGGACGATAACACCGTCTCGCTCGAGCAGAGACTGTCCCTGCTGATCAACAACGGACTGATCGGACTGGGCCTTGTCATTCTCACGCTCGGATTTTTCCTCAACCTCCGCCTCTCCTTCTGGGTGTCCATCGGAATTCCGTTCTCCTTCGGCGGGATGTTCATCATCGCCGGACTGGCAGGCATCACCATCAATGTGATCTCCCTGTTCGGTATGATCGTGGTGGTGGGCATACTCGTCGACGATGCCATCGTCGTGGGCGAGAATATCTACTCCCATTATGAAAACGGGAAACCGGCCCTGCGCGCCGCCATAGACGGAACGATAGAAATGGTGGGACCGGTCACCACATCCATCGCGACCACCATCGTGGCTTTTCTCCCCTTCTTTTTCCTCGAAGGCTTCCTCGGAAAATTCATCTGGCACATGGCGCTGGTCGTCATCGCCACCCTGCTCTTCTCGCTGGTCGAGGCCTACTTCATCCTTCCGGCCCACCTTGCGCATTCGAAAGGACTGCACCCGCACACGCAGGACAGTCCGATTCGCAAGCGTATCGACCGCTTCATCGCCTGGCTCACCAACGATGTCTACGGGAAGAGCCTGCGTTTCGCCCTTCAGCACAAATGGATCACGATCGCGACACCGGTGGCCGCCGTGCTGATTACCGTCGGATTGCTCCGTGGGGGACTGATCGGTGTCACGTTCTTTCCGTTCATCGACGGCGATACCATGCCGGTCAATCTCTCCCTGGTCGCGGGGCGCCAGGAAAAGGACACGGATTCCCTTCTGCAACGGATCGAGACGCGCGCCTGGCAGCTCAACGATTCGCTCAAGGCGGAGCGCGCAGACGGAGAGGACGTCGTCATCGGTATCAAAAGAGACATCGGGACCAACGATTTCGGAGAAGCAGGCAGCCATACCGGTCGCCTGACGCTGCTGCTGCTCCCCGGTGAGGAACGCAACATGGACACACCCGTGATCGCCAACCGGCTGCGGGACATGGTGGGCACGATACCGGAGGCGCAGAAGCTCACCTATGGCCGCATCGGCTTCTTCGGCAAGCCGGTATCGGTCAGTCTGCTGGGCAATGATCTCTCGCAGCTGATGAAGGCGCGTGATCTTCTCGTCGCCGAACTGGAAAACTTTCCGTCGCTCAAGGATGTCACCGACAGCGAACAGGAAGGTCGGCGTGAAATCGACATCCGCCTCAAGCCGCGCGCCTACGCATTGGGACTCTCACTGCGCGACGTCGCGGCACAGGTGCGGCAGGGCTTTTTCGGGCTGGAGGTGCAACGCATTCAACGGGGACGCGATGAGATACGCGTCTGGGTCCGTTACACTCCCGAGGACCGCAGCGCGCTCGGGTTCATCGATCAGATGCGTATCCGCCTGCCGGACGGTGCCGAATACCCGTTCAGCGAACTCGCGGAATACGACATCGCGCGGGGCATTATCACCATCAACCGGCTGGAAAATCAGCGGGAAATCAAGGTCGAAGCGAACCTCGCCGATTTCGAAGCGGACCTCCCCCCCATACTCGACGACATCCGCGCCAACGTTCTGCCGGACGTGCTCGCGCGCGTGAGCGGAGTGCGGGCGTCCTTCGAGGGACAGTCGCGCAACCAGGAAAAAACCACGCGATCGATGCGCTCGGCCTTCTCGGTCGCGCTGCTGGTCATGTTCATTCTCGTCATCCTCGTCTTCCGTTCCTACGCCCAGGCGTTCGTCGTATTCGGCATCATCCCGCTCGGCATCCTCGGCGCGGTCTGGGGACACGGCATCCACGGCATACAGCTCAACACGCTTTCCATTTATGGCGTCATCGCACTGACCGGCATCATCATCAACGACAGCATCGTCCTTGTCGACCAGATCAATCGGAATCTGCGCGCGGGACGACCGCTGTTCGAAGCCGTCCACGAAGCGGGACTCTCCAGGCTGCGTCCCATTCTTCTGACGACGCTGACGACTTCGGTCGGACTCGCACCCCTCATTCTCGAAACCAGTCGTCAGGCGCAATTCCTCATTCCCATGGCTGTTTCCGTGGCCTATGGACTCGCGTTCGGGACGTTCATCCTCCTGATGGTACTCCCCGCAAGCTTCCTGATCCTCAACAAGTTCCGCGTCCTTCATGCCCGCTTCATCCTGCGCAATACAGAGGTCACTGCCGAAGAACTCGAACCCGCCGTCAAGGAACTGGCCGTCCCGGCCCCGGAGGAACAATCACGATGAAAACACTCGCAACAATTCTCCTGACGCTGCTCTTCGCGCCCGCTGTTCCTGCCCAGCAGCTGCTGCGGCTCGAAGACGCGATCGCGATCGGCCTCGAAAACAACCATCGTATCATCATCGCCCGCAACAGCGCGGCGATCGCCGAGAACAACAACGCGCGCGGCAGCGCCGGCTTCCTCCCCACACTCGACGCAAGTGGAAGCTGGTCTCTCGCCCACAGCGAACAGGAGACCAATTCCCCCTTCAGCTTTGGGAACTCCGATACGAGGACCGCCAGCGCCCAGCTTGCGCTGAACTGGACGCTGTTCGACGGATTCAGGATGTTCGCCGAAAACGCGCGCTACAGTGAACTCGCCCGGCTCGGGGAGACGCAGACGCGCAATACCATCGAACAGACCGTCGTCGGCATCGTCGCTGCATACATGCGTGCCGTGCAGGAGACGCGCCTGCTCGACGCACTATCCCGCGTCCTGAATATCTCCCGCATGCGCTACGAGAAGGAAGCCGTGCGCCGTGAACTCGGCGGTTCGGCTTCCGATTATTACAACGCGCGCATCGCCTTCAACAACGATTCCTCCGCCTTCCTGACACAGCGGCTGCAGCTTCGCGTGGCACGACAGGATCTCAATCTTCTCCTCGGTCGCGACATCGACGTCGCATTCGATGTCACGCGCGATATCGATCTTCCCGCGCCCCCGGACGACGTCGAGGTCATCGCCGAACGTGCGCGCGCCCGCAATGCCGAACTCACCGTCATGCGCCAGAATCTCCGCGTCGCCGAGACCAATGTTTCTTCTTCCCGCTCGACGTTTTTTCCCCGCCTGAACTTTTTCGCCAGCTACGGGTATTCCGACCGTCTGACCGGGACGAGCGACGAGCGGTTCAGCGGTGATATCAGCACGCAGAGTGCGGACGCCTCGGTCGGACTCTCCTTCTCCTTCAACCTGTTCAATGGTTTCCGCAACAGCACGGACGTGCAGAACGCGCAGCTCGAACAGCGCAGCGCGGCCACTGCGGTGGAGGAAGCGGAATATCGTCTCGAAGCACTGCTGCGGGAACAGGTGCAGACACTTGAAACGCGTCTGCAGGCGGCCTCCCTCGTCGCAAACAGTCTCGAAGCGGCCTCATCCAATCTCGCCCTGCAGGTCGAGCGCTACGAAACCGGCACGGTCACTTCCCTGGAATTCCGCGACGCGCAGCTGCAGTTCGTGCGCGCGGAGACCGCCTATATCGTCGCCCTCTTCCAGGCACGCATCGCCGCGCTCGAACTGCAGCGGCTGACCGGCGACATCCGTCTGCGCTGAGGCTCCTCCCCGGCGCGATTTCTCCTTCCGTCGATAGGGGAGAAATGCCTATATTATTTCTTCATTTCCATGCGCGTGCCTGCTCTCCGTCCCACCGCGCATGATGCTGTCATGTCGTTTCCAGATTTCAAGCGTGCATCATGAAGAAAGCAATTCTCTGCGTCGACGACGAACCGATAGTCCTCAACAGCCTGCGAACGCAGCTCAAGAGGAATTTCGGGGATAACTATACGTACGAAATCGCGGAAAATGCCGATGATGCGTGGGAAGTCATCGAAGAACTGGTCGAGGAAGGCGTCGAAATCCTGCTCATCGTCTCCGACTGGCTGATGCCGGGCGTGAAAGGAGACGAATTCCTCATCCGCGTGCACCGCCATCATCCTGCCATCATCACCTTCATGCTCACAGGACAGGCGGATGAGACGGCAGTTGAAAACGCGCGGCGCAATGCCGCCCTGCGCGCCTGCTTTCATAAGCCGTGGCAGGAGAATGAACTGATCGCGACCATTCGCCTTGCGCTGGAGCCGAAGGAATGAGCAAACCCGTCCTCATGTGCGTCGACGACGAGAAAATGATCCTGCTGAGCCTCAAGGACCAGCTTCGGGAGCATTTCAGCAGCGATTTTCAGATCGAGATGATCGAGAGCGGAGAGGATGCACTCGAACTCGCGAAAGATCTGCTCTCCGCCTCCGTGGAAATTCCCGTCATCATCTGCGACCAGATCATGCCGGGACTCAAGGGGAACGAACTGCTCCGGCAGCTGCATGCGCTCTCACCGAAAACCTTCAATATCCTGCTGACCGGTCAGGCGGACGCCGGCGCCGTCGGCGATGCGGTCAATTTTGCGAATCTCTATCGCTACATCCCCAAGCCCTGGGAGGAAACCGACCTCGTACTGACGATCAAGGAAGCAGTGCGCAGCTTCTACCAGGACAAGCGGCTCGAGGAACAGAACCGGACGCTCAAGGAAATGAATGAGAATCTGGAAGCGCTGGTCCACGAGCGGACCGCCGAGGTGATGAAGCAGAATGAGGAAATCCAGTCACAGATGCGCAGTATCGAATATCAGCGGAAGGAGCTGCAGGTCAGAAACGAGTTCATCCGCAATGTTTTCGGTCGCTACGTCAGCGACGAAGTGATGGACACCATACTCAAGGACCCGGAGGGTCTGCAGATCGGAGGCGCGAAACGTGATATTTCCGTCCTGATGTCCGACCTGCGCGGTTTCACCGTCATCACCGAGAACCTGCCGGCGGAAGCCGTCGTCCGTATCCTCAACCGCTATTTCGAGCGCATGGTGGAGATCATCGCGGAATTCAGCGGCATCGTGATCGAGTTTCTCGGGGACGGCATCATGGTGATTTTCGGTGCGCCCAAGCGCCTGGCCAATCATGCGGAACATGCAATCGCCTGCGCCCTTTCCATGCAGGTCGCGATGGAAGAGCTCAACGCAATGCACACCGCGGAGGGTATGCCCGGACTGGAAATGGGCATCGGCATCAGCTCCGGGGAGGTGGTCGTGGGAAACATCGGCTCGGAAAGACGCACCAAATACGGTGTCATCGGGAACGCCGCGAATCTCGCCGCACGCATCGAGGCGCTGTCCACGGGCCAGCAGGTCCTCATTTCCTCCGACACGCTCGATCGCTGCCATGCAACGGTCGAGATCGTGCGCGAATTCGAGGTGTCGGTCAAGGGAGTCGACCATCCCCTGCGTATCTGTGAAGTATCCGCCATTCACGACAGCTTCCAGGTTCGCTTCACACCGACCTGGGCCGCACTGCGCGAAGTGCACAAGGATGCGACCGTGGAGATCTCCATACTCGACGGCAAATCCGTGTCCAATACCGTTCTGCGCAAACCGCTGCGGGCCGTATCCCGGCAGCAGGCGCTGCTCGCGGACAACGGCGAGCTGCAGCTACGGGCCGATGTCCGTCTGCTGGCCCTGCATGTCGACGGCACACGCGTGCCCATGGAGATTTACGGCAAGGTCACGTCCGTGGATAGCGACGCGGTGACCCTGCGCTTCACTTCAATCCTGCTCGGCGAAACAGAGGCCTATCTCTCGGGACTGCTTGATCTTCCACCAGAAAAGCACGAATGACATGAGACGCATCACCTGCAGCCTGCTCATCGCGCTCGGACTTCTCCTTCCCGACCTTGCTGCCGCTCAGAGTAGCGAGACGTCGCTGTTCGGTTCGCTGCAAACCGTCTTCTTCAATCAGAAATCCCACATGACCTTCGGCCGGCTGCAGCCCTGGGGCGGAACGGATATCCGCGAGGAGCGCAGCAGTTTCGCCGTGCAGCAGTTCGACATTTTCCTGCAAAAGCCGATCGGAACCTCGTTCAGCGTCTTCGTCGACCTGGAGTATCAGCTCAACTATTCGTCGGAGCAGCAATGGGGATCGCTCAGCCTCCAGGAAGCATGGCTCAACTATGCTCCCCTCGACGAAATAAACCTGAAAGTAGGCATGCTGTACCCTGCATTCAACAATCTCAACGAGATAAAAAACCGCCTGGCCCTGCTTCCCTACATCTTTCGTCCCGGTCCCTACGAGCGCCTGCTGAGCGACGTCTTCATGTCGGAAAACTACCTGCCGGAACACGCTTTCGTCCAGCTGCACGGCGCCATACCGCACGGAGACGTTTTCTGGGATTACGCCGTCTTCGTCGGGAATGCCGAGGCATCGTACATTTCGCATCGCGGCAGCGACGGTCAGCCGGAGAACGATCTCAATCGCAATTTTGAATTCCTCACGGGCGTCGATCCGACCGAGTTCAATATGAAACTCTTCGGTGGACGACTCGGTATTCGCGCACGCGAGGAGAGCTTCAAGGCCGGACTCTCCCTGACCCACGACTACGACAACATGCGCGATACGACGCAGTTCCCTGTCATCTACGAGGGAATGCGAACTCCCCTTGCAGGAGACGCACCGCGGATTCGCATCGGGGCGGACTGCAGCGGCAGCATCGGCAAGGTCCGTTTCGAAGCGGAATTTATCCGCGTCGTCTACGACCACGCGCCCGCCACGCGGCTGGACGTCGACCTCGACCAGGTATTCTACTATGGCATGCTGGGTTACGGCTTCACCGACCGCCTCCTGCTGTACGCCTCCTACCAGGGCGGCAAGGATGTTTTCGGCGTCGAAGCACGGAACGAAACGGTCACCGCCGGTGCGGCCTACAGCATCAGCAGCGACATCACGGGCAAGGCCCAGTATATCCTCTATCGCAATGAAACAGAACACGGTTCTCACGTCGACAAATTGTCCATCAGATTTGTGTTTCTCGGATTCAGCATCGTATTATGACGCATCAATGAAACAACGCCTACGCATATGCGCGCTCGCAGCCTTCCTCGCCTTCTGTGCGACCAGTGGACAGGCCCAGACGGTCGTTATCGTCAACTCGTCCATTCCTTCTTCAACCTTCAACGTAAAGGAGCTGTTGGATCTCTATACCTTGAATAAAACGCACTGGGACGACGGATCGCGTGTGACGGTTTTCGATTTGAAAGCGGGGAAGGCGAAACAGGCCTTCTATGACTATATCGGGATGACCGAGGAAGATCTCCAGCGCATCTGGCTACGCAAACAATTTACCGGACGTGCGCGACCGCCGCATGCAATGAGCAGCGAGGATGAACTCGTCGCGCAGGTCGGGAAAACCATCGGAGGCATTGGATACGCTTCGGAAAAGGCGGTACGGGGGAAAAAGAATGTCCGCATCATCGCGAAACTGAAGGAGTGACCGATTGATGCGACAGCCCAACGGAATACGCTGCCTCGCTGCCACCGTGCTCTCTGCCCTGCTCTTCGGGTTTTTCGGCAGCACGCGGCTTTCGGCGCAGGATGATGGGGGCCTGCAGCTCTTCGGCTCTATGCAGACCGTATTCTTTCACCAGGAATCGGAACTCAGGATCAAGGATCCGGCGATCGGCGCGGAACTCTCCGGCACCGAGACACGGAACTCCTTCGCCATGCAGCAACTCGACCTGTTTCTCCGGAAAGAGATGGGAAGCGATTTTACCGCCTTCGTGGATCTCGAGTTCCAGCTGAATTATTCCTCGGAATACGGCTGGGGCAGCCTCAGCCTGCAGGAAGCGTGGATGAACTACCACCTCAGCGACGCGTTCAACGTGAAGACCGGCCTGCTCTTCCCTGCCTTCAACCGCCTCAATGAAATCAAAAACCGTCTCGCGCTGCTGCCGTACCTGTTCCGGCCGCTGATCTATGAACGCCTGCTCTCGCGAAAGTTTTTCGCGGAGGACTTCGTTCCCGAACATGCCTTTCTCCAGCTCCACGGCTCCATTCCGATCGGGGATTTTTTCGTGGACTACGCCGCGTATACCGGCAATGCCGAATCGTCCTACATTACCCGGCGGGACGCGGAGGGCAACATCGATACGGACATCAATCCCGGCTTCGAATTCCTCTCCGGCGTCGATCCGACGGAATTCAAACTCAAGCTTTTCGGCGGGCGCTTCGGACTCCGCACCCGCGATGAGAGCGTCGCCTTCGGCATGTCGTTCACGCATGACTACAACAACCTGCGCGATACGACGCGCTACCCGGATTACATACTGTCCCAGAGTTCACGACAGCTGCTCGGCAGTGACGCTCCCCGCATCCGTCTCGGCGCGGATCTCTCGGTACGACACGGACCGCTGTTCTTCGAGACCGAGGTGATCAAGGTCATATACGACTACGAAAAGGCCGAGCGGCTGCAACTCGAGATCGAACAGTCCTTCGTCCACGGTATGGTGGGCTACGATGTTCTCCCGGCGCTCACCGCATATGTCTCGATGCAATGGGGGGACTACACCTTCGGCATCGACTCCGATTATTACGTGTACTCCTTTGGCGGTGCCTATCGCGTCAATGATGCGATAACCGCCAAGGCGCAGCTCATCATGTATGAGGAAGGGTTCAAGGAAAACGAGGACGCGTACGCCGACAACTATTCGCAGGATGTGACGATCAAGTTCGTGTTCCTGGGATTCAGCATCCTGCTCTGACATCACCCGGAACGCCTGACAGCGAGCGACCATGGCCCCATTGCAGACAAAACGCTTCTCGGTACGGCAGAAGATTCAGCTGCCCATCATCCTGTTCATCGCACTGCTTTCCGTGTTCATGTTCGCATACTTTCCGCAGGAGCACGAAGAAGCGCTGCGGGAAAGCTATCAAAACGAAGTGCATTCTCTTGCACAGATGCTGGCCACCGGGGTCACGCTCGGACTCGCGAATCAGGACTGGCTGGGCATGCGGCGCTCCATCGATTTCGTTGACCGTGCGCCGGGCGTGCGCTTCGTCGCCCTCGTCGACAGGGAGGGAAACACCTTCGCCGCGCATGTCGACACTTTCCGCTAC
>JAVVFP010000692.1:0-1619 GCA_032250495.1 Bacteroidota bacterium
GTTGCGGAACACGGAATGGCACTGGGCCTCGATGTCGTAGGACACGATGTTGCCCGCCGCATCGAGTTCCACGCCCGGTATGGCGTCGGAGCCGCGCTGCCGGGGACCGACGCCGGAAAGAAACAGGAGGTTGCCCACGCGACGGGCGTGCGGGTACAGTCCCACGGGCGCCGGGGCGCTGTCTGCTTCGAAAATGTCCTTCTGCTCGCTCATATCCGTTGCTTCAGAGTTTGACACAGATGTTCCTGGCCTCGGTGAAAAAGCGCAGGGCTTCCCAGCCGCCTTCGCGTCCCACGCCGGACTGCTTCATTCCCCCGAACGGGGTACGCAGGTCGCGCAGCATCCAGCAGTTGATCCACACGATGCCCGTCTGCAGGCGTGCGGCGACGCGGTGCGCTCGCGTGAGGTCCTGCGTCCACACCGATGCCGCCAGTCCGTAGGGCGTGCCGTTGGCCATGGCGAGCACGTCCTCTTCGTCGTCGAACGGCATGAGCGTGGCGACGGGACCGAATATCTCTTCCTGGTTGGTGCGGCACCCGAAGGGCAGGTCCTCGATCACGGCGGGACTGAGGAAGAAGCCGTCGGCGCAGCGTCCTTCAACGCGGACCCGCTCGCCGCCGCAGAGGACGCGACCGCCTTCCTCGCGGGCGAGGGCGACGTAGCCGAGCACTTTCTCCATGTGCTCCCGCGACACCACCGCGCCCTGCTCGGTGGCGGGATCGAGCGGATCGCCGACCCGCAGCGCACGCACGCGGTCGACGAACGCGTCACGGAAACGGTCGTGTAAAGGACGCTGGACAAAGATGCGCGAGCCGCAGAGGCAGATTTCCCCTTGATTGGAAAATGCGCTGCGCACGACGGTGTCCAGCATCGCCTCGAAATCGCAGTCCGCAAAAATCAGCGTAGGATTCTTCCCGCCGAGTTCCAGCGAGAGTTTCTTGAACATCGGCGCCGCCGTGCGCGCGATCTGCGCGCCTGTTTGCGTCCCGCCCGTGAAGGAAATCGCAGGGACGTCAGGATGCGCGGTGATGGCCGCTCCGACTTCCGCACCGCGACCGTGGACGATATTGAGTACCCCGGGAGGCAGTCCGGCTTCGATGCAGATTCCTGACAGCAGGAAGGCGGTCATCGGTGTGATTTCCGAGGGCTTGGCGACGACGGTGTTGCCCGCGGCGAGCGCCGGCGCGATTTTCCAGGTGAACAGGTACAGCGGCAGATTCCACGGCGAGATGCAGCCTGCGACGCCGATGGGTTGACGCAGCGTGTAATTGATCGCCACCGTATCGGTGGCATGCGCCTCGCTGGAGTCGTGCAAGATGGCGGTTGCGAAAAAACGGAAGTTTTTCGCCGCCCGCGGGATGTCCACGCTGCGGGCCAGCTGCAGGGGCTTGCCGTTGTCGCGGGATTCCGCGGCGGCCAGCATCTCGAGATTCTCGTCAATGGCGTCCGCGATGCGCAGGAGCTGCCGTGCGCGCGTTTCCGCGGACATGGTGGACCAGGCGGGAAAGGCCTCCCGGGCAGCGGCCACCGCCGCGTCAACGTCCACTGCCGAGGAAGCCGGCAGGCGGGCGTACACCGCACCCGTGGCGGGTTCATGCACGGACATCCACTCCCCGCCG
>JAVVFP010000693.1:0-1615 GCA_032250495.1 Bacteroidota bacterium
AACCAACTCCACGCTTTCGACTTCACGAATTATTTTACCGGAACGGAAGCGGACGTCGAAAAAATGGCCGCACAGTTCGGCACGCGGGTTGACGCGGTACTCGGACAGACCGGTGAATCCCGTGTCGATGTCGTTGCACACGGCAGCGGCGTGACCGCGGTGCAGTACTATCTTGCCAACATGCAGGGGAGCAGCAAACTCGCACACGTGGTATACACGGGCGGCTCCTATGACCTGACGCTGACCGTCGCGGGCGACATCACGCCTGCTCCGTGCGAGTACCTGACCATACGCAGTGACGGCAGCGACGAGCTGCAGAACGGTAACAGCAGCTACGGGGAACTCGACGGCGCGACGAACGAAGTCATGGCGGGCCTCGACAATATCGAACTCGCCACCGACCCCGCCGTCTTCGAGAAAATCCATGCCTTTTTCACCGGGAACGCGCCTGCGGAGAACACGCTGATCGCTCCCGTACCGGGAGAGACGTATACCGTGAGCGGACGCGTGATCGAGTTCATCGACAACACACCGATTTCCGGCGTTTACGTCACGCCGATTCCGATTCGTACGCTCAGCAACGGCGAGATTCAGCGGCAGATCGGGGGATCCCCCGTTGAAACCGATGCGCAGGGCCGCTTTACTTTCGATATCACGCTCTCGCCGGATACGCATTACGAGTTTCGCCTGCAGAACATTACCGGCAGTCACTTCGACATGCACGTGTACGTGCAACCCTTCCGCGAGGACGTCTCGACCCTGCGTCTGCGGATGGTACCTCGTGGAACGACTGGCGGAAGTCAGATCCTTACCAGCTTCAGCAGCGCGATGCGCACCGGCGACCACGCCAATTTCTTCGTGCACACGCTGAACGAGGCCATGCAGTTCGCCGACGATGACCTCCAGCTGGCACGCTTCGACGCCGCATACGATCCCATCGGTACGGTTTCCGTACTGACCCAGGGGAATGCGCCGTCCGCGGGCGTGAGCGCCAGCGCGGGGAATACCTTTATCCTCGCGCTGCTCGATTACGATCAGAACCAGCAGGACGGTACCGGTCCGATCAGCGCGAGCGGACTCAACATGTACGGCATCAATTCCTTTGACGCCTACATGGCCGGCAAGCCCTCGAACCAGCAGACGCAGGTCACCTTCAACGGGCGCACGATCGGTACGCAGAACTTTGCATCCGATGGTGGCATCGGCGCCAGCAACGGCGGCTTCACCATGGTGCAGTTCGAGTACTGAGCATGCAGACACGCATCACACAGCTCTTCGGCATTCGCTATCCCGTCATCCAGGCCGGCATGGTCTGGGTGTCGGGATGGCGGCTGGCCGCTGCCGTGAGCGAGGCCGGCGGACTGGGCCTGCTCGGCGCGGGATCGATGAAACCGGAGCTGCTCAGAGAGCATATCCGCAGCGCACGTGCGGCGACGGACGCACCGCTGGGTGTGAACATTCCGCTGCTGCGCGGTGATGCAGATGTACTGGTCGCCGTTACGATAGAGGAGGGGATACGCATCGTGTTCACCTCGGCGGGACATCCCGGAAAGTATCTTGCCACGCTCAAGGACGCCGGCTGTCGCGTGGCACATGTGGTGCCGTCCGTCAAGCA
>JAVVFP010000695.1:0-1609 GCA_032250495.1 Bacteroidota bacterium
CCGGGCGATGGCGAGTTCGCCCAGGTAGTATTCCACACGGGCGCGGGCGAAGCGAAGCTCTTCGGGCGATGTGAACAGGGAAGCTTCGACCTCCTCTTCATCGAGAAACGCGCGGCTTGCTGCGAGCGTGATTTCGTTCTGCGCGTGGCTCTCGACCACGCCCATCGAATCCCGCGAGCGTTGCACGGTGTTGAGCACCTCCGGCAGGTTATGGAAGCGGCAGACGCGCAGCGCGCGCAGCGCGAACTCGTAGTCCTCCGCCGCGGGCAGGCCCTCGAGGAATACCCCCGCGCGGTCGAACACGCTGCGGCGGATCAGAGCGGAATTGAAGGGAACGGCGCAGGTGACGGGCATCAGGTGAAGGATTTCCTCATGCGTTTCCGGGAAAGCGATCACGCGCTGCGCATTGCCACCCTCGTCACGCTGCAATATGTGGCAGCCGAGCATGCCGACTTCGGGATGCTCGTTCATGAACTGCTGCTGGCGCGCGAGACGCGCGGGATGCGCCTCGTCGTCGGAGTCCATGATAGCGATCAGATTTCCGCGGCAGCGTCGCAGTCCCTCGTTGAGCGCCGCACCGCGTCCTGCATGCGGCAGCGCATGCAGCCGGATACGGTCATCGTCGAAAGCGGAGACAATGCGGACCGTGTCGTCGTCGGAGCCGTCATCGATGATGACATATTCGAAGTCCGCGTGTTCCTGGGCGAGTATGCTGCGCATGCTGCGCGCGATACTGCGTTCCCTGTTACGGACCGTGGTGAGGACGGAGATCGTCATCGCGGGGGTCGGACTGTTCATCGCGCGACTGCTGCGCTGAAGCCGACGGCGCGTGTCACGCCCCCGAACTGGTCGTCGTCATAGTAGATGATCGCCCAGTAGAGGTTGTTGGCGGCCCAGGTGTTCCCGGCGAGGGACACCCAGTCCTGATCCACGACGAAACCCGCCTCCTCGTCATAGCGGCCGAGTACGTACTGGTAATCATAGGCGCCGCGGAGCAGCCAGCGGTGAACCATGTAATGCTCCACCTCATCGTCGAAGATCAGGCGGTCCTCACGCTGCGGATCCCAGTTGTTGAAAATTCCCGCGACGAAAATATCCCTGTCGTCTATGAACGGGTGCTCGAGTTCGAAGCGCATGCAGAGGTAGTCGGTGTCGAAGGAGCGCAGGGGAGTGGTTTCAGCTGCCCCGTGGTAGCGGCTGGCGTCCGCGCTGAAGCGATAACGCGTGAAATCCGGTCCCTCGAATTTTGTCAGCACCCTGCCATCGGCGTAGGTGGCGGGATTGCGCAGGTCCAGGAAGCGGTAGCCGTTGCCCGGCTGCATGTTCTCGTAGCGGAAAGTCTTTTCCGCGAGTCCGATGCCCTCGACAAAAGTGTTTTCCTGCCGGTCGTAGCTGTCGACGCGGTACTGTTCCCAGAGATTGAAGTTCTTGTAAAAATCCACGCTGCGCACATAATCGGGAAACAGCGATTTCGGGACGGCGATGCGGAGCGCGAGCCGGTGCACTTCGTTGCGTGGCGGCCGGTAATCCGTCCAGTAATCGTTACGCACGTTGAGGTTGGAGCGCACGATGTTCTCGACCACGATGAAACGGCCCGATGCGTAAATCT
>JAVVFP010000694.1:0-1609 GCA_032250495.1 Bacteroidota bacterium
CAGCACCCAGTCCGGCAGCGATGCCGCGACGGCGGGCAAGGCGGCGAGACGGGACATCGCTTCTGCACCGAACGCTTCTGCGCCGAACGCTTCTGCGCTGCGCCAGGAGGGATGAAAATCATCAAGAAGCAGCGCCGATCCGTGCGCCAGGGCCTCGCGGGAACGTGCCGCGGTGAGTTCTGCCGGCAGCGGGTAGGATTCCGCGGCGGCGAGTGAAAGCAGTACTGCTGCCGCGCAGCTGGCCCGGGCCTGCGCGAGATCGACGCGGGTGGAGACCTCGCCGGTCTCGCCGGTGAGGAGGAAGGTCGCGGGACGCCAGCAGCGCAGGGCATGGAAAGCGGCGGCGGAGATCTCCGCCCGCTCGGCAGACGTGAAGCGTTTGCGTCCGTGAAGGAACTGCGAAGTCAGCGCGCGCGGCGCCTGCGGCGATTTGAGCAGCAGACGCGCCAGCTCCCCCGCCTGTTCGAGAATCGTGCGGAAGCGTGCGGCGCTGTCTCGGTCATGCGTCCTGATGAGGGCGTCGTCGCTCACGGTTTTTCGATGCCGTGGGTGAAGCCGAGCGTGCGGCGCACGTCCCTCGGCAGCGTGGGCAGGGTATGCCGCGGTATAAGGAACGTGGACAGATTTGTCAGGTCGCGGAAAATGCGGTGACTCTCGGCGGTCGATTTCAGGTAATGATAGCCCGAGGAACCGCCCGTGCCGATCTTCGTCCCTATCATGCGATGCACCATCAGGGCGTGGCGGTAGCGCCAGGTCGTCATGAGCTCATCGACATCCACCAGTGTGGCGATCAGCCGGTAGGGAAGCGCCAGTATCGGCTCATCGCGGTACAGCGAGATGAACAGCGCCGCGAGCGTCGCGCGGTGTCCCAGGCGCCAGCTTCCCTCCTGCAGCAGGGCGCGGTGACGCCGGACGTCGAAAATCGCATCAAAATGCTCTGCGGTGGCATCCTGCTCGGCGAGCTGCGCACGCTTCTCTTCATCGGACAGTGTGGGATTGTCCCGGATCACCTCCCGTTCACCCGCGAGCATGTCGTGCACGGCCTGGCGATACTCGTCCCAGAAGCGATAGGAACCGGTTTCGAGGAACGGCGTGCGTTCCAGCCAGTTTTCCAGCGCGGAGAACAGCGTGGTCTGCTGCTCGGCGGCGAGAAGTTCGGCGCGATGTTCGGCGGACACGCGGCTGTGGTAGGCCGCCTGGTTGTAGCGGAGCCGGCTGTCGGCCTGCAGGCCAAGACGGATTTCCAGCATGCGGAACTGTATGCTCTGAAAGCCCGAGGCGGGGAAGAGGAAATCACGGAAGTCCAGGAAGTCCAGCGGTGTCATGGTCTCAAGCACCCGCAGCTGGTCGATGAGAATTTTCTGAATCTCGGTGACGCGCTGCAGTCGGGCGACGCAGACGCCGACATTCTTCTCCTCCACGGGTTCGGCGGAGAGCAGGCCGATGACGGAGTCGACTTCGAAGAGGATTTGCTTGAACCAGAGTTCGTAGGCCTGGTGGACGATGATGAAGAGCATCTCGTCGTGGGCGGGCTGCCCGTAGGCGACACTTTTCCTGTCCTGGGCGTCGAGCAGGCGGTCGAGCTGCAGGTAATCCGAATAATACAGGG
>JAVVFP010000092.1:0-9015 GCA_032250495.1 Bacteroidota bacterium
CTCGGGGTCGTCGTTCCAGGACTGCGTGCTCGAATCCGAGTTCGCGTCCGTATTCATCAGCGTCAGCGTGGTCGGCTGTCCCACCTGGTCCCACGCACGGATGACGTTGCCGTTTTCATCCTTCGCGGTCAGTGTGAAGCACACTTCCTCGCCCACCAGTCGCTGGATGTCGCCCATGACGGACGATCCGACGACCTGTACGCCCCCGTTCCCCGGACCTCCCTGTCCGGCCTGGAGCATGGCGACACACATTGACAGTCCGATTGTCAAGGACAGCAGTTGCCGTAATTTCATGATGATTTCCTCCAAGCGTGTGTATGAAACAATCTCATTATTACTATGTCGTGTCGGGAAGAGCGGCTTTCACCGCATACATGAATATAAAGATGGGATGGTGCAGGCGCAAGTGTAATTCTGCTTCCGTGGAAACGAAAAAATGCTGCGCGAAATCATGGCATTGCGCCCGATGCCGCATCCCGATATATTTCTGCATTCGTCATGTTGAGAAAGGACTCCATGTCAGTTGTGCCCGATCGCATCATTTCCATCTCCGCACTGCTGCTCGTCCTCGGCACCGCGTCCCTTTCCGCACAGTCCTCTGGACCGCAATACAGGCGCGCGGACAACGGGGTCATCGCTGTCGCGGCGGAAGTGACGACGGGACAGTTTCGCATCGAAGCGTCCGACGGAACGCCCCTGCAGTTTCGTGATGAGCGGGGAGTGACCGGATTTGCGAATGTCCACATAGGAAATAACACGTTTACGAACAATTTGTTACAGCGTGCGGTGCCGCCGCGCGGCAGCATGCCGATGCGTGGCATCCGCGTGGAGGCGCTGACGGATCGTGTTCGCATCACCGCCGCGCTTCCCGTGGGAGCGGATACGCTGCGTTTTCTACAGGATCTCGTGCCCGCGCTGGAAGGGGACTACGCGTATATCAATATCATCACCTCCGTGGAGAATCCCTCCCCGAGAAGCCATGCGGTGGGCATCCTCATGATGCAAGATGTGATGATAGGTGCGCGGGACGGCGTGGATCTCGTCGTCGACGCCACGCCGGTCACGCGTGAGACGGCGTTTTCCGGCGACGCGCTCCCGGACGCCTGGGAGGCGAGCGCAGCAGGAGGCGGTTTTACCGTACGGGGACGCCTGCGCAGCGCGACGGCGGACGCGCCTGATGTGTTCATCGCCGGGAACTGGCAGTTCGCGGGCTATCTCGGGACGGCGATATGGAATTACGTGGCGTCCGGCCTGCCGATCACCGATGATGCCGTACTGCTGCAGTGGAACGAGGCTGTCGTCGCTCCCGGCAGGACGCGGGTCGTGCGCAGCGATTACGGCTACCTCGCCGTGCGTGACGCCGCCCTCACCTGCGCACTGCCGGATCTGCGCGTCGATGAGGACTCCACCCGTTTCTCACCCGATCCCATTCCCGCCACCGCCACGGTGCGCAACACGGGCACATTGCCGCTGAGCGGCATCGACCTGCAGATCACACTTCCTTCGAAGCTGTCCCTGGTCGCGGGAGAGACGCAGGTGAAGTCCATCCCCGGACCGCTGCTTCCCGGCGCGCAGGCCACGCTGACCTGGCTGCTGGAGGCCGCGGTGGTGGATACGGCGACGCGCGTGGGAGTGGATTTCTCCATCTCCGCGCCGACGGAACTCCGTCGTGATTGCCGCGCCGAGACCGTCATACCCCCGCTTGCGGTCGGGGACTTCGTCGTCGAATGTGCCGACAGCATCCGGCTCACGCGGGATGAGGAGGGCAACGGCTATGCGCCCGATCCGTTCACGATTTCCGCCGTCGTCCGCAATACGGGCACAGGGATGCTGATGGGACTGCAGGCGGAGCTGCAGCTGCCTCCGGAAATCGTGCTCGTCAGCGGCAGCGCCGTCGTCCCGGTGTTCCCTGACCCGCTGGCACCCGGCGGCGTCGCCGTGGTCAGCTGGGAGGTGCGCGGCATCGTGCAGCGGCAGCCGACCGTGGCGCCGTACCGCGTCCGCACCTTCGGTGCGGGATTGCAGGACGCGTGTGAAAGCGCGGTGCTGCTGCCGCCGTTTGCGCGCGAACCCTGCAACGAAGTCGGTATCAGTACGGCGGGAACGGAGTTCTGGTTCTGCTTCCTGCCCGATCTCGTGGGGGCGGCGGACGAGTACCTGCGCCTGTTCGCTTCCGCTCCCGCAGGTGCGGAGCTGACGTTGTATTCCTCCATGGATCAGGGCGAGCAGCGGCGCAGCGTGCCTGCCGGCGGCATGCGCAGTTTCGAGGTGGACGAGCAGCACAACAGCATTCCCGTCGAGACGCCCGTGTCGCGGGGACTGCGCCTGCGCAGCGACCGCGCGGTGCATGCCTTCGCGGGAAATTTCCGCGACCGCCACTCCGACGGAATGACCGTTCTTCCCGTGCACGCGCTGGGAACGCGCTACGTCACCGCCGGCTACAATTTCGCCGAAGCCTACGAGCATTTTATCGTCCTCGCCACTGAGGACGGCACCGGCGTCACCATCACGCCCGCCGCGTTCACCTCGACGCTGCGGCCGGGGAAACAGCCGTTCACCGTCACACTCGACGCGGGTGAGGTCTATTACGTGAAAGCCTACATCGCGGGACAGGGTGGTTCGCTCACCGGTTCGATCGTCGAGTCCACGCGTCCCGTCGCCGTCTTCTCCGGTGCGGAGTCCGGCTGGGTGCCCGTGCAGGGCGGCAATCCCTCCGCCTTCCTCAATCCCATGTCCGAGCAGATGATACCCGTGCGCTATTGCGGTCGTGAATATGCGGCGGTTCCGTTCCGCTCCCGTGCGCGCGGGGACACCTATCGCGTGGTCGCCACCGAGGACAATACCACGGTCACCGTGGGCGGCGCTCCGGCGATCACGCTGCCCGAGGCGGGGGACTGGACGGAGGGCATTCTCGCCGCTCCCGCCGTGATCAGCGCGGACAAACCGGTGCTCGTCGCACAGTACGCGAACTCCGCGAGATGGGATGCCGACACCAACGAATACGGTGACGGATCGATGCTGCTGCTGGCGCCGACCGATCGCTTCATGAACTGTCATTATTTTCCCGCGGGCATGCTGCTGGCCGACGCCGCACTGGTGAGCAACATCAGCGCGTCGCTCAACGACCGGAGCTGGCTGGAAGCGGCCGATACGCCGCCGCTCAGCGCACCGGTGTTCACGGCCGAATGCATGCTGCAGCCCAACGGCGGGGGAACGGTGATGTCGCGCCTGGCCATGCCCGACGCGCTCTGGGAAGTGCAGTACGATTTCAACCGCGCCCGCCTGGCGCTGGCCGTGGGACGTCCCCCGGCCCAGCAGCTGTTCTACACGGCGGACAATCTCATCACGCCCGGGACCTGGGGACATGTGGCGCTGGTGATGAACGGTCCTGCAGGACGCGCCGCACTGTATGTCAACGGACAGCAGGTGATCGATGCGCAGTTCACTTCCCGGGATTTCGCGGGAAAGGGCGGACTGGCCTTCGGCGGCGTGTACGGGGTCTCGGCCAAGTCCCTGCTCTGGGCGCAGTTCGACGAGTGCCGCTTCTGGCAGGTGGAGCGGACTCCGGCGCAGCTGCGCGCGGCGATGGACGGAAGACTCTCCGCGCTGGATCGCGCGGGACTCGCGGGATACTGGCCGTTCTGTGACGGCCTGCGCGACGAGACGCCGTTCGGACATGACCTCGCGCCGCAGGGCAATCCCATACTGGGACAGAGCTGGGGACTGTCCTCCGCTTACAACTGCACGGCGATGGAGGATTCGAGTTTCGTGACCATCGTCGCTCCCGCAGGAGCGGAGTCGGCGGTGACCGTGAACTTTACTCCGCTGCCGGCGCAGGCGTTTTCCCCTGCAGGCGGCGGCTACGTGTATGCGCAGCGCAAGTTGCCGACCGGCATCAATCGCGTCGAAACGAGCGATGCGCGGGGCATCGGCGTAAGCAGCTATGGCTTCGCCTTCCACGACGCCTACACCACGTACACCGGTTTCCGCGTCTCCGATCAGACGCAGCGCGCGCACGCTCCACACATGCCTGAAGGACTGCAGCTCGATGCCCCGTATCCCTCTCCAGTGCGCGACGCGGCTCACGTGCGATTTTCGCTTCCACGATCCGCCACCGCGCAGCTGGTACTGACTGATGTCAGGGGACGCAACGTGCGGACGCTGGCTGCAGGACGCTTCGATGGCGGTACGCACCGGGTCGGATTCGACGCGGGGGACCTCGCTCCCGGACGCTATCAGCTGCGCCTTTTCACGATGGGCTTTTTCCTGCAGCGGCCAGTTGTACTTTTGCGATGATCTGCGTATTGTGGGGCAACTATGAAAACGCATCGTATTCTCCGCATGTGTCTGCTTCTGTCCATTGCCGCTGCCGCGACCATCGCCGCTGCCACGAGCATCACGCAGGCGCAGCAGCCCTTCACGGCGGCCGCGACGCTCCCGCAGGCGCAGCAGTCCTCCGCCGCGGCGGCGTATGAGAGCGACATCCTTTCCGCCCGTCCCATCCGCTACCTGCTCGGTGTCGGTCCGGGAATGATGTGGTACGCACACGGTGGCAGTTTCTCCCCGTCCTGCGACTGCGTCTTCACGGGCGAGAGCGACAGCCGCTTCCATTTCGCCGGGGAAGTGCTCGTGCAGTACCCCAAGCTCGGCATCGCCTACGGCGTCCTTCTCAGCTATTACGACGCCTCCTATGGATTCACGAGGGACGAAACGCGGCGCAGCGTGATGGTCGGCGACGGAGCGGATGTGGACGTGGACTATCGCAGCACGTCGGACGTGCGCCTGCAGTGGCTGAGCGTCACACCGGAATTCCTCTGGTACATTCCGCGCTCCGCTTTCTTTCTGCAGGCGGGACTCGAGTTCGGTTTCCCCCTCACCGCGCGCTATGATCACATCGAGACCATTCGCAGCGAGGACGTCACCTACTACGACGGCAGCAGGGAAAACGTCCTGCTCCCTGAAGGCAACATTCCCGGCGGGGACGGTCTGCGTCTCGCCGCCTCTTTCGGCCTGGGCTATGAATTCGTCCTTGGTCCGGCCGTGGCCCTGACACCGCGTGTCGGCGCGCAGCTGCCGCTGACCGCGGTATCCTCCACCGACGACGATTGGCGCGTCACTACGGCCTTCGGACTCCTCATGCTACACCTCAGACTCTGATTCCATGCAACGCTTTCTTCCATACAGCTTTCTCATCGCAGCGATCATGTTCACCGTTTCATGCACGAGCATCTATGAAAGCGGCTCGGACATGAGTGCGGACTGGCTGCTGCGTCCCGTCGACGCGGCGAACGGCGCGGCGGACGAGGTGGCGCCGGTGCCGACGCAGGGTGGACTGTATTTCACTTCGAATCGCGAAGTGGACGGCGACGATCGCGATCGCCTGTATTTTCTCGCCGCGGGCGCAGGGAAAGCGGACATGCTGCGCGGTTCCAGCGGGGAGGTCAAGCGCGGCGCGTTGCTCTGCTTCCCGGACGGCGATGCGCGCGTGCTTTTCACCGAGTGCTACCGTGAGGACGCCGTCGGCGACTGCGACCTGGTCGAGGGACGAATCGGCAGCGATCCCACCGTGATCAGCGATGTGCGCCTGCTGCCCGAAGGACTCAACGACGTGGAATGGGACCACCATCCTGCCATGTCCGGTGACGGGGGAGCGGGCTCGGTGCTCGTCTTCGCCTCCGAGCGCTTCGGCGGAGAGGGGGGAAGCGACCTGTGGATGAGCCTGCGCGGCGCGAAGGGCTGGGGCACTCCTTCGAAGCTCGGTTCCGCGATCAACACCGGTGGAAACGAGATCAGTCCCTGGCTCTCGCCCGATGGACGAGAGCTGTACTTCTCCTCCGACGCGCATCCCGGACGCGGCGGTTTCGACATCTACCGCGCCCGGCTGCCGGAGGGAAGCACGCCGGCCTCCGGGGCGTGGACAGCGCCCGAGCCGCTCGGCGCACCGGTGAACAGCGACGAGGACGATCTCTTTTTCGCGGGATCGCTCGCAGCGGACACCGTGTACTTCTCGTCCAACCGCGACGGCGGCGCGGGCGGCTTCGACATCTATCGCTGCGTGCGCAGGTCGTCGATACGGAAAGATCCGCCTCCTCCTCCGCCTGCGGAGAAGGAAAAACCCCTCGTCCTTCGCGTACGTGCCGTCAATGCGTACACACTCGAGTCCGTCAACGCCGTCATATCGGTGACGCCGGCGGGGAGCGATCTCATGCTCGCCGAAGGCACGGACGCCGTGGAACTGCCGCTGGACGTGGACAGCAGGTATGACATCACCGCCATGCGCGCCGGCTACCTCGACGCGGTGGAGGAGTACTACGCGGGGGGAGACGCGGCCGTCATGCGCAAGGCCAGGGACGAAGGGGAGCGCATGGTGATCGAGCATTCCGTCGTCCTCACCCCCGTCGCCGAAGAGGAGCGGAAAATCTATTCCTTCACCGTCGAGTTCGATTTCAATCTCTCCAACATCCGTCCCGAAGAGGAGAAAAAACTCGACAGCGCCGCCGTGCTGCTGGGCAAGTACCCGCAGTCCACCGTCGTGGTCTCCGGTCACACCGACTCGGTCGGCACCGTGGCCTACAATATCAAGCTCGGCTACCGGCGCGCGCGCGAAGTCAGCGCCTACGTGCAGACCTGGCTTGAGCGCCGCAATGTCCGACTGCTCAACGACATGGAAATCCGCACCTTCGGGGAGTCCGAGCCCCTGGCGCCGAACCGCACAGAGGAGGGACGGCAACGCAACCGTCGTGTGGAGATCGCCATCGTGCGCAACCGCTGACCGCCCATGTCCCTCCCGCATACCTCCGAATCCGTCATCGCCCTGCTCCGGCAATCCGGCCTGGCCATCGCCGACGCGCAACAGGCGCTGCTCACGCGGTACGCCGCGCTGCTGCTGGAATGGAATGCGCGCATCAACCTGATCTCGCGCAAGGACCAGGAGCAGCTCTGGCGCAATCACATCCTGCATTCCCTCGCCGCGCTCACGCATCTGCCGTTTCCCCGCGAGGGACGCATCACCGATATCGGCAGCGGGGGGGGATTGCCGGGTATTCCTCTCGCCATTATGCTGCCTGAAGTGCGTTTCCTGCTGGTGGATTCGGTCGGAAAGAAAATCCGTGCCGTGGGCGAAATGGCCGCTGCGCTCGGACTGCGGAACATCGAGGTCATTCACGGACGCGTCGAGGAGGACGTGGTGCTGCGTGCGCATGCGGGGACGACGGACATGGTGACCGCCCGCGCCGTCACACGCCTCGAAGCGCTGGTACGATGGACGCGACCGCTATTGCGTCCCGGTGGCCTGCGCAGCCTCGTCGTGTGGAAAGGAGGCGACCTGCGGGAGGAGATCGCCGAGGCCCGCCGCAATCCCGCGCTCGCCGGCGTGGAGGAAATTCCCATCGACATTCCGGGCGAACCGTATTTCCGCAGCGAAGAAAAGAAACTGCTCAGTATCCGCTACCGATGAAATCCCGCTTCCCTGTCCCACTTCCATCGCCGCAGAACATGTCGCTGCCATTGCTGTCACTGCCATTGCTGCTGCTGCCGATGCTGCTGCTGCTGGCTGGTTGCGGACTCGTCGGCAGCGTGGCCGGGGGCAATGTCGACCGCGAGCGCTATGCCCTCGCACGCGAGGCGGCCGCCATGGACGTGCGTCACCGCGGCGCGCTGCAGCTCAGCGCGCGTCTCCTGCGCGCGCCCGATCCCACCGACGCGGACCTCGTGCTGCAGCTCGAGGAGGATTTCGTGATCCGCATGCTGACGCGACTGCAGGGACGACGCGGCTGGCTGGACGAAAGGACGCCATACGTCATCGACTCGGTCAGCGGAGACCTGCATCACGGCTCCGCCCTTGTCACCCTCCATCTGCGCGTGCGCAGCGAAGCGCACGGGGTGGATGTTTATCTCATGATGGATACGCAGCTCGCGCTCATTCCCGACGGTGACGCGCTGCGCGTGGAATTCGAGCCCTATCATGTCACGCCTGACGTGCAGGCCGTGGGACTGCTTTCCGCCGCGGAAGACGTCATCGCCGACGTGATCCGTGTCCGCCTCGGCACGCTGCGCGAACAGTTTCCGCCGCTGCGCCTTCCGCTCGGCATCGATCAGCAGCTGCAGATCGACGGAAATACCGCCCATGTGCACGGCAGTCCGAATCTCGTCGTCCACGCTCCCCGGCGCCTGTTATCCTACACGCTGCAGCTGCGCGACGTGCTCATTTTCGACCGGCACGTGCTCGTCAGTGCCGATCTTCGCTCCCTGGGGGTGAAATGATACGCGCGCACGGCAGGAACTTCTCCACGGCGAGTAATATGCGGCGACACGGTATATTACTGCTCCTCGCTGCGTTACTGCTGTCCGCCTGCTCATCGATCGATCTGCCGACCGTCGGGGAGTCCCGTCGCCGCATCGCACAGCGCACGCGGGATATCGCTGCTGCGGAGACGCCCCTCAACGCGTACGCGCGGCGTTTCGACAGCGGCAGCGATGGGGTGGTGACGTTGCGCACGGACGTCATCAACCGCCTTTTCGGCGCGATGGCATCTTCGCGCAGCGACGACGTTCGCATCACCTTTCCCCCGACGCGTCCCCTCCTGCAGGAAAGGAAATCCATTTTCGGCATACAGTACCGCAATCAGCTGGACATTGACAGCGGCACGGTGCAGCTGAATCTCCGCCGGGCCGAGCTGCTGCCTGCGCGCGGAAATCTGCTGCGACTGCGCATGGACATGGAGGGAGAGGGGCGCATCGCGGTGTCGGGCAAATACACGGGCGTGCGGGCGACGTCGACGCCGCGCATACAGCTCGCGCTGCATGACACGGTCACGCTCGCCGTGGAGGGCGGAAGGAACGGCGGACTGCTGCTCGTCCCGCAGCGCGGGGAGGTGCTGCTCGAAGCGACGCTGCTCGTGAATCTCCTCGGCTGGGAAGTGCCATGGCGTGAGGATATCCCGCTGCGCGTCGAGGAGCTTCTTTCACCGATTGCATTGCCCGCGCTGTTCGCGGCGGAGATAAAAATTCCGGTCC
>JAVVFP010000093.1:0-8985 GCA_032250495.1 Bacteroidota bacterium
GGCGTTGCCCGCGGCGTTGCCCGCGGCGTTGCCCGCGGCGTTGCCTGCGGCGTTGCCATTTTCCGAGGCGAGGAGGCGTTCGACGCAGCCGGCGGCGGCATACAGCGTATCCTCGCGGAAGAGGTCGGCCATCAGCTGCACGGCCAGCGGACGCCCGGCGTCGTCCGTCCCGGCGGGGACGCTGATGGCGGGAATGCCGGCGAGGTTTGCGGCCATGTTGAAAAGGTCGGTCAGGTACATGCGCAGCGGGTCATCGAGGCGCTCGCCGAGACGGAACGGCGGACCGGGCGTGACGGGTGTGAGCAGCGCGTCGTTTTCGCGGAAGACCGCCGTGAATTCCTCGCGCACCAGGCGACGGACGCGCTGGGCGCGACCGTACCAGTCCCGTTCTTCTCCTTCCTCGAGGAGCCGGGTTCCGAGCAGGATGCGCCGCTGCACCTCGCGGCCGAAGCCCTCTCCCCGGCTCGCACCGTACCGTCGTATGAGCGCCGTCGCGGCATCGTCCGCTTCCCGCGGCGCAGGGGAGCTTCCCGGCGCCGACGCGCGACCGAGGCGCACACCGTCGTAGCGTGCGAGGTTGGAGGAAGCTTCCGCGTTGGCGATGACGAAGTAGGCCGGGAAAACCATGCCCGTGCGCGGCAGCGAGACCTCCCGCAATTCGGCGCCCGCGGCACGCAGCAGGTCGGCGATCATGTGCACGCGTGCGCGCATGAAGTCCGGGATGTCCTCACCCATGTACTCGCGGGGAATGCCGATGCGCAGGCCGGACACCCCGCGTGCGGTGGCCGCAACGTAGTCACCGACGGGTACGCCCGCCGTGGTGGCGTCCCGCGTATCGCTGCCTGCGATGACGGCGAGTATGCGCGCGTTATCGCACACGTCAGCGGTGATCGGACCCACCTGGTCACAGGAGGAGGCGAAGGCGATGAGACCGGAGCGGGAGACCCGACCCCAGGTGGGTTTCATGCCTACGGTCCCGGTATAGGCGGCGGGCTGTCGCACCGACCCCCCTGTGTCGCTGCCCAGCGCGCCGTGGAGGAAGCCTGCAGCGACGGCCGCGGCACTGCCGCTGCTGCTGCCACCAGGGACCTCGCTTTCGAGAAAAGGGTGACGGGTGGGACCGTACACCGACGTCTCACCGGATGATCCCATGGCGAACTCGTCCATGTTGCAGCGGCCGACGAGCACGGCTCCGGCTGCGCGCAGGCGTGCTACGACGGTGGCATCATAGGTCGCGCGGTGATTTTCAAGCATGCGCGAGGCGGCCGTCGCCCGCTTTCCCTCGATGCAGATATTGTCCTTTATACCAATGAGCATGCCCTCGAGCGTGCGCGCGCGTCCCTCACGCACCCGCCTGTCGCTTTCTGCGGCGGCTGCGTGCGCTTCGGCATCGAAAAGCTCGACGAAAGCGTTGCCGTCGCCTTCCGTGCGGATGCGTTCGAGCGTACCCGCAACGAGAGAGGCACAGAATTCCTTCCGTGCCTCGATACGGTTCAGTACGTTTTCATAGTGCATCATGCTGCCATGACATCGGGTGCGTGGACGCTTCCCGCCGAACGGCGCGCGGGGCGGCCGTGGACGGCAGATCAGTCCTGCTTCTTCTCTTCTTTCTTTTCTTCGAGACTGATGTCTTCCTGAATGTCCTTCGCCGCCTTGCGGAACTCCTTGATACCCTTGCCGAGTCCCTGCGCGAGATCGGGGATTTTCTTGGCGCCGAAGAAAATGATGACGAGGAGCAGGATGATAAGGATTTCCCATCCGCCGATATTTCCGAACATGATAACCTCCTATGAAAGGGTCGGGACGGTGCCCGCGATAGTTTCAACCAGGGAAGCGAAGACGCCGAGTCCGTCGGTCGAACCCAGCAGGTCCTCCACGGCACGCTCGGGATGTGGCATCATGCCAAGGACGTTGCCCTGCCTGTTGATGATGCCCGCGATGTTGTTCCGCGAACCGTTGGGATTGGCGGCGTCGCTTCCGTTGCCGTCTGCGTCGACGTAGCGGAAGACCACCTGCCCGTTGTTCTCGAGCGCAGCGAGCGTCTCGTTGTCAGTATAGAAATTTCCCTCGCCATGAGCAACGGGAATGCGCAGCACCTGTCCCTCCGCGTACTGCGAGGTGAAGGCCGTCCGTGTGTTCTCGACGCGGAGCCGCACTTCCCGGCAGACGAATTTCAGTGAGTCGTTGCGCAGCAGCGCACCCGGGAGCAGTCCCGACTCGGTGAGGATCTGGAAACCGTTGCATATCCCTATCACGTGACCGCCGCGCTCGGCATGCCGCACGACTTCCTTCATTACGGGGGAGAAGCGCGATATCGCACCGCAGCGCAGGTAGTCGCCGTAGGAAAATCCACCGGGCAGAACGATGACGTCCACACCTCGCAGATCGCTTTCCTTGTGCCAGAGAAACTCCGCGCGCTCGCCGAGCACGTGCTTGGCGGCATGATACGCGTCATGGTCGCAGTTGGAGCCGGGAAAAACAACGACACCGAATTTCACTCCTGCCATGTCACAGCTCCTCGAGGACGAAGGTGTAATCTTCCATGACGGGATTGGACAGAACTTTAATGCAGGCCTTGTCCACGGCTGCCTCGGCCTCCTCCCTGTTCGGAGCGTCGACGGTCAGCTCGATTTCCTTGCCGACACGCACGCCCGAGAGCTGCGTATAATCCAGCGACTGCAGGGCATGTTCAATGGCCTTTCCCTCGGGATCGAGTATCGAGGGCCGGAGTTTCACGGTGATAATCGCTTTGTACATGATCTACCTTTATGATTGCGAATCGACGGAAACGGAATTCTGCCGGGCGTCCTCTTCTTCTTCGTCGTCGTCCGCAGTCCTGTTGCGCCTGCCGATCCGGCGCAGCTGTCGTCCCGTAGCGAACACCGGTCCGCTGAGTCCGAGAAGCAGCAGCACCGGGAAAAGCAGCGTGCCAGCGGAGACGGCGACGGCCAGTGCGGCGGCGAGGAAAACTCCCGTGCGCAGCGGCTGTTCGCGCAAGGCGCGCAGCGAGAGTTTCGGGATGACAGGGTAGCGCACGGTACTGATCATAAGTATGCCGCAGACGGCGGTGAGCGCGATCAGTGCGTACTGCAGTTGCTCGCGTGCCATGATTTCTTCGGGACGGAAGAAGAGGACGAAGGAGATCAGCGTCAGTGCCGACAGCGGTATGGGCATGCCGGTGAAATGCTCCTTGGAGAAGCCGACCAGCTGCACGTTGAAGCGTGCCAGGCGCAGTGCGCCGAGTATCAGCGGGACGGTAGAGACGAGCACGCCGAAGGTACCGAACTCGTGCAGGACAAGGGAATAGATGAGGAAGGACGGTGAAACACCGAAACTGACAACATCGGCGAGAGAATCGAGTTCGACGCCGAACTCGCTGGCCGATCGCGTCAGGCGCGCCATGAAGCCGTCGAGCGCGTCACAGCCGGCGGAGAGCACGATATACCATGCGGCCTGCACGTACAGTCCCTGCACCGCGAAAAGGATGCTCAGGAAGCCGAAGAAAATGTTCAGCACGGTGAACAGATTCGGGACGATGGACCTGCTGAGACGTATTCTCAAGGAGCGCTTCCGGTTTGCGGTGAATAATCGATCAGCGCGTGACCGTGGCGAGAACGGTTTCGCCCGCCACGACATGCTGATCCATGGAAACCTGGATCTCGGCGTCGAGCGGCATCAGCACGTCGACGCGGGATCCGAACTTGATCATGCCGAAACGTCTGCCGGCGACCGCACTGTCGCCCACGTTGATGGGACAGACGATACGGCGCGCGACGAAGCCGGCGATCTGTTTGAAAAGTACCTTGAATTCGCCGGTATTGATGCCGATCAGCGTCCGTTCGTTCAAATCGCTCGCCTTGTCCTCGAAGGCCATCACGTAACGTCCTTCGACGTAACGGAAAAACTCAACCGTGCCGCTGACCGGGTAGCGGTTCACGTGCACGTTGAGCGGCGACATGAAGATGCAGACCTGTCGCGCGCGGCCGCCGAGGAATTCCGCCTCTTCGACTTCGGAGATATTGACGATTTTTCCGTCCGCGGGCGCGATAATGCCTCCGGGGACATCAGGCGTAATGCGGTCGGGATCGCGGAAAAAGTTCAATGTGAAGAGCAGCGTGCCGAGTCCCACCACGATGAGGACGATGCGCAGCGGCAGGTTGGAGATGAAGAAGGCGATAATCACCACCGCAACGGCGATCACAAGTATGGGAATGGCGACGTCAAGTCCGTATCTGGTCAGCATGGCGGTTGAATCCTGTCAGGAAAAAAGGGTGGTGGCACATGAAAGCCCCACCTTCATGAATCCCTGTAAGATATTCAAATCACGCATGGAATCATAGCAGCGACGGCGTGTGCTGCGGCCTGTCCTGTTGTTTTTCCCTCCCTGCGGAGGTAACTTTATGGTTTGAGTAAAAACCGAGGAAAACCGTGACCGTCAGACAGTTCCTGTTCCGCAATCGCAGCTACACGCCGCTTCCCTTCGTCCTGGTGATGCTGATTTTCGCCCGTCCCACGCTCACCAGTCTGCTGATCGGTTTCGCGGTATCGGTGGTCGGCGAAGCTCTCCGCGCCTGGGGCGTTTTCTACGTCGGCAGCGAGACGCGCGTGACAGGAGAAGTGGGTGCGAGCAAGCTCGTGACTTCGGGACCTTTTGCTTTCGTGCGCAATCCGCTGTACGTGGGCAATATGCTCATTTACCTGGGCGTGGGCATCATGTCGCTCGCACTCTGGCCCTGGCTGCAGATACTCGCCCTGCTGTGGTTTTTCTTTCAGTACACGATGATTGTCACGGAGGAGGAGGAATTCCTCCGCGAGAAATTCGGACAGGAATACGCCGACTACTGCGCCAAGGTGCCGCGTTTCTTCTTCCGTCTCACGCCGTATCGCTCCTGGCACCCGGTGGACATCGACTGGAAGGCCGGCTGGCAGTCGGAGACGCGTACTCTGCAGGCGTTTTCCATCGCCACGCTCATACTGATCATCATCCATATCGTACGATGAGTCCCCTGTCCCACCCCCGTCCCGCGATGCGACGATGAGCAGCGGTCCGCCCGTCATAATGCTCATCGCCGGTGAGGCGTCCGGCGACCAGTACGGCGCGCGCGTCATCCGCGCTTTCAGGCGCCGTCATCCCGACGCCGTGTTTTTCGGCATCGGCGGCGATCTCATGCAGGCGGAGGGCATGGAATTACTCTACCACATCCGCGACACCGCCATCATGGGTTTCGTCGAGGTGGTACGGCATTATCCCTTCCTGAAGGAGATGTTCCGCAGCTGCCAGGACGCCTACCGCGACCGCGGGGCTCGCGCCGCGGTGCTGATCGACTATCCCGGCTTCAACCTGCGGCTTGCAGAAAAGGTGAAGGAAATGGGTGGACGCGTGCTCTACTACATCAGTCCGCAGGTATGGGCCTGGGGCAGCCATCGCGCGAAGAAGATGAAAAAGCTCGTCGATCACCTCGCGGTGGTCTTTCCCTTCGAGGAGGAAATTTTCACCGCGCATGACATTCCGACGACTTTCGTCGGCCACCCCCTGCTCGAGATCCTTGAACACAGCGACCGCCGGGAGTTTCTGCGCAGCTGGCAGCTGCCCGAGGATCGGCCGCTGCTGGCACTGCTCCCGGGTTCACGCAAACAGGAAATTCAACGCCTGCTTCCCGCCATGCTCGAAGCGGCCGCGGCGCTGCGGGAAAAAACCGGCTGCAGCGTGGCCGTCGGCGCCGCGCGGCAGCCCGATGCGCTCTACGAGAAATGGATGCAAGCCTACCCGGACATCCCCCTCCTCCGCGACGCCACCCACGCACTGATGCAACACGCGTACGCGGCGGTGGTGGCCTCGGGGACCGCCACGGTGGAAACGGCGTATTACGAAACCCCCATGGTCATCGTCTACCGCGCCTCGACTCTGAACTACCAGATCGGACGGCATCTCGTGCAGGTCCCCAATATCGGCATGGCCAATATCCTGGCAGGAAAACGTATCGTCCCCGAACTGCTGCAGAGCGACGTCACCCCGTACTACATCACCTCGTACACCCTGCACTATTTCACCGACACCGCGCAGTACGAAAACACGCGGCAGGAACTCCGCCGCGTGAAGGAAATGATGGGCACGCCGGGGGCAAGCGAACGGGTGGCGGCAATTCTTGACGAATTGATGTGAAAGATGAGAAAAAGGAAAGATGAAAACATGCTGGATTCTTTCATCTTTCCTTCTTTCCTTCTTTCCTTCTTTCCTTCTTTCCTTCTTCCCGTTTTTCTCATCCGTCCCCACTACTCCCCGAAAACCGCCCCCTCCGCAATCTGATGTCCCCTGAGGTATTCCCCGACGGTCATGGGCCGGCGGCCTTCGGGCTTGATCTCGTGCAGGTGCAGGCTGCCGCTGCCGCACTGTACGCGCAGCACATCCGCTTCGTGCGTGATGCAGCCGGGAGTGCCGACCGATTCCTCTTCGTTCACGCGTGAGATGAGTATCTGCATCTGCGCCTGGCCGAGCGTCGTCCATGCGGCGGGATGGGGACTCAGTCCGCGGATATGGTCATGCACCGCGCGGGCGGACCGCGTCCATTCTATGCGGCAGGTATCGCGGAAGATTTTGGGGGCCGGTGTCGCCTGCGCATCGTCCTGGGGCTGCACCTCCACCGTTCCATCCGCGATCATCGCCGCGGTGCGCACGACGACTTCCGCACCGATCTCCGCCAGCATGTCATGCAGCTGGCCGGCCGTCATGTTCTCATGCAGGTCGACCGGCTCCTGCAGGATGATACCTCCGGTATCGACCTTGCGCCGGAGAAAGAACGTCGTCACGCCGCTTTCGCGCTCACCCTTGATCAGTGCCCAGTTGATGGGCGCGGCGCCGCGGTACTTCGGGAGCAGCGAGGCGTGGAGATTGAAGCTGCCGCGCGGGGGAAGCGCGAATATTTCTTCCGGGAGTATGCGAAAGGCGACGACGACGAAGCAGTCCGCCTCCAGGCGGCGGAGCCGGTCGACGAAGCCGGGATCCTTCAGCGTTTCGGGCTGCAGCACGGGAAACGCCTGCGTGTCGGCGTACTGCTTTACGGGCGTGGGCGAGAGCTTCTGTCCGCGTCCCCTTTTGCGGTCCGGTGCCGTCACCACGGAGGCGATGTCATGTCCCGCCTCGTGCAGCAGACGAAGGGACGGCACGGAGAAGTCCGGCGTGCCCATGAATACGAGTCGCATGCAATACTCCCCGGCTGGTGATACAGATCAGTCGGCCATTTCCGCTTTCTCGGCCATCTGGTAATCCGCTTCGCCCTCGCCGCGTCGGATTTTCCTGAGCACGGGCATGACCAGGCGTTTGCGCAATCCCTTCAGGTAGTCGGTGAAAAAGATGCCCTGCAGGTGATCATACTCGTGCTGAATGACGCGGGAGAGAAATTCGTCCGCTTCGAGCTCCTGCGCTTCGAAGTTGGCATCGCGGTAGCGGACATGCAGTTTTTCCGGGCGTATGATTTCCTCGCGCACGTTGGGAACGCTCAGGCAGCCCTCCTCGATGGCGATCTCGTCCCCCCAGAAATCGGTGATCTCCGGATTGATCATCACCAGCGGCCTGCTGTCCTCGTAGCCTTCCACCGCACGCAGGTCGACCAGGAAGAGCGACTGTCCGACCCCGACCTGGTTGGCCGCGAGTCCCACGCCCCGCGCGTAATCCATGGTTGCGAACATGTCGATGATCAGCTGCGTGAGCTCGGGTGAGGGTTTCTCTATCGCACGGGTTTCCTCGCGCAGTACGCGAGCGTCATACGGATAAATGGGCAGGAAAGCCATGAAATTCTCTTCGTCGTTTCGTGTGATGGCGGTGGATTTTGTCCACCCCGTGAAATGCCTTACTTTTCCAGCTTCCAATCTAACAAAAAATCGCAACGTATGGTTTACACAGAAGCGAGGGATATATGGATCTCGAACTGAAAGGAAAACGCGCCTTCGTCGCCGGATCGAGCGACGGTATCGGCAGGGCGATCGCGACGGGACTCGCAGCCGAGGGCTGCGATGTCATGCTGTGCGCGAGAACCGAGGAGAAACTGGCGGCGCTGGCGGCGGAGCTGCGGGAAAGTCGTGGCGCGCGCGTGGCCTACGTGTCGGCGGATCTCGACGAGGCCGCTGCGATCACGGCGGCCGTCGCCGCGATGAAAGAGGAATTCGGCGGCTGCGACATCCTTGTCGCGAACAATGGAGGACCCGAACCCGGGGATTTCCGCTCGATGACCGAGGAGCAGTGGCTGGCGGGATACAACCGGACGCTGATGAGCACGGTGCGCCTGATACGCGGCATGCTCGACGGGATGATCGCGCAGGAATTCGGACGCATCATCAACGTCACGTCCATTTCGGTCAAACAGCCCGTGCAGCGCCTGCTGCTCTCAAACACGTTCCGCGCAGGAGTGACCGGCATGGCGAAAACGCTGTCCGACGAGGTGTCCCGTTTCGGCGTGACCGTCAACAATATCGCACCGGGCTACATTCGCACCGGAAGGCAGACGCAGCTGTTCACCGACCGCGCGGAGAAAGCAGGGACCACGGCCGAAGCCATACGCGCGCAGGTCACGGCCAACATCCCGACCGGACGCATCGGCATGCCCGATGAAATAGCCCATCTCGCGGTTTTCCTCGCCTCGGCACGCGCCTCCTATATCACCGGGACGACGATACCGGTGGACGGCGGACTGAACCGCGGACTCATGTAACGCGGCCTTTCTCCAGCCGCAACGCGTGCGCAGCCGCAGCGCGCACCGTGTCAGGGAAGTTCCTCCCTCCCGTCGGCATAGCGCGCGAAGCGTCCCCGTCCGCGCGGATGCACGGGGTCGGGCCGCTCCCATGGCCAGCCGCCGAACTGGCTGCGCTGGTATTCTTCGAAGGCCTCCTGTATCTCCGTCTTCGAGTTCATGACGAAGGGACCGTACTGCACGACGGTTTCGCGAATCGGACGTCCCTGCAGGAGCAGCAGCTGTGCGCCCGCTTCGCCTG
>JAVVFP010000696.1:0-1588 GCA_032250495.1 Bacteroidota bacterium
CAATGCCCGGTACATCATCGAGGCGCTGCAGCACCTCAGCACCGATGAAGTTGACTTCTTTTTCAGCGCCCCCACGCGCGCGGGCCTGATCCAACCCAAAGAGCAGAAGGACGACCTCGAGATTCTCATGCTGGTCATGCCTCTGAGATTGAACGCCTGAACATGATTCTCAACCGCCTGCGTATTGATCATTTACGTAATCACGGGCACACGGAAATTGAATGTCCGGAAGGGACACTGCTTCTCCTCGGCGAAAACGGGGCGGGCAAGACAACGGTGCTCGAGGCGGTTTCCTTTCTCTGCTCCTCGCGCAGCTTCGTGTCTCATCAGGACAAGGGACTCGTACGCAAGGGCGCGGACTTTTTCCGCCTGGAAGGCCGCTTCACTTCCGCAGGAGGGACGCGTCACGACGTTTCCGTCGCCTATGCGATGGAGCAGGGACGAAAGCAGATCGAGCTCGATAACACGGCGCTGGCCGCCGCTTCCGACCTCATCGGACAGTTTCCCATCGTCGCGCTTTCCCCCCAGCACCGGCCGATCACGTCCGGCGGACCGGGCGAACGACGCAGTTTCGTCGATTTCATCATCTCGCAGGTGCATCACAGCTACCTCGAAGACCTGATCGCCTACCGGCGAACCCTTCGACAACGAAACGCGCTGCTCTCGGACATCGAACGCAGGCCGGAGGATATCCGCAGTACGCTCGAGGCGTGGGATGCCTCGCTCGCCGCAGCGGCGGTGCGCATCATGCGTCGTCGGGAGGCCTTCATCGAAGAATTCATCCCCTATTTCCAGCGCGCGATGCAGGGTGTGATCGGTGACCTGGAAGAAGTGACGCTGCAGTATCGCGCCACCGCGGAAATCGCAGCGACCGCGGCAGACGCGACCGCGGCAGACGCGACCGCGTCGTATCGCGCCCTGCTCGCCAGGCGATTCCAGACAGACCTGCGGAGGGGGAGCACCACAATCGGCCCGCATCGCGATGACGTGGACATCCTGCTCAACGGACTCGACGTGCGCGCACAGGCGTCACAGGGCCAGCATAAAACGGTGCTCATCGCACTGAAACTCGCCGAACACCGTTACCTGGACACCTATCTCGACGAGCCGCCGATACTGCTGCTCGACGATGTGTTCAGCGAACTCGACGACGATCGTCTCGCCCGCGTTCTCCAGCTCGTCGACGGCGTGGGACAGACCTTCATCACCACAGCCAACGCTGCGACGCTGCAGCATTTTGCTCACGCACGCTCAGAGAACCTGACACTGCGCATCAGCGGCGGCGAAGTCTCGCACATGGCGGAGGTCGCTTGAAGAATCCCTGGCACACCGCGCGGCTGGGAAGCGCGCTGCAGCGTGCGCTGGAGCAGCAGGGCATGTCGCGGCGCATCCGCGAACAGGAAGTTCTGCTGCGCTGGGAAGAAATCGTGGGAACCGCCATTGCCAACCACGCGGAACCGGAACGACTCCGCAACGGCGTGCTCTGGCTCCATGTCACCGATGCAGCATGGCGTCACGAGCTGCACCTCATGCGAGGCGGACTCGTCGAGCGAATCAACACGGCGATCGGCGAACAGGTCGTCGAGGA
>JAVVFP010000094.1:0-8961 GCA_032250495.1 Bacteroidota bacterium
ACGACGAATGATGAACAGGTAGCTGCGTTCCCGCCCGAGGAAGTATTCGATCAACGCGGTGCTGTCGTCGAGCGCGGACTGCAGGGAATCGACGGGCAGGGGGTCAATGCTCTTGACCGATGCGTACTCCGGGTCCTTCTCGCGCAGCGTGGCGAGGACTTCCCTGTGCGCGTCGATCACGCCGCCCAATCGCGCACTGCTGTCCGGCGCGCTGAGCAGCTGCGATATCCTTCGCTGCAATTCCTGCTCACGATCGACGAGCGCCTGTACCTCCGGCGCACGTTGTTTCCCTGCACCGATGGCCTTGTTGCCGATCATGTCGAGAAAGCTCCGGGCCTTTGCGCGCTCCACGTAGAGAAACGCTTCTTCCACGGCACCGGTCTCCACGAGGATGTGAATCAGGTTCTCGTAGATATAGTACTTGTCGGAAATGAAGCTGCTGCGGATGTCTATCGAGGAAATGTTCCCCCGCAATTCCTCGATAATGTCGATGCTGGCCCGAAGCGCCTCAGCCGCCTCCACGCGGCGGTCCAGGCGCTGGGCGAGCACGCCGATGTTCCCCAGCGCGAGGGCACGATGCACGCGGAAACCGTCGCGGCGGTATATGTCCTCGGCACGGCGATAGGCGGTGATGGCACTGTCAAGCTGACGAGCCATCGCGTAATTGTTGCCGAGATTGAGCCATGCATCGGCAGTGGGGAACACCGCGAGCGACTCGCGGAGCAGGTCGCGGGCATGCCGGCTGTGCTCGGAAAATCCTTCGCGGTCGCCCTGCAGACGCTGTGAAACCGCGTACTGGTTGTACACGTCGCCGAGGTTGTACAGTGATACCGCCGTGTGAAAATCGTCTCCCCGCGTGCGGTCGGAGGCGAGCACGTCGCGAAAGAGCGCGGCCGCCTCCTCGAACCGTCCGGCGGATTTGTGGACCACCGCGGTGTTGCTGCGCACGTTCTGCCGCTCCTCGCGCCAGCGTGCCGTCGCGTCGCCGTCCAGGCTGTCACGGTGCGCAATGCCGCTGTCGAGCAGCGCGAGGCTGCGGAGATACCAGGTCAGCGCCTCGTCGGGCTGCTCGTAAGCGAGGAAGACATTCCCGAGCCATTTCAGCGCCTGCGCCTGCAGCAGGGTATCACCGCTGCGCTCAGCGTCGGCGAGCAGGGACTGGAAGTGTTTCTGGGCACGATCGAAATTCGCCCGATCGTAGAGCTGCCTCCCCTCGCGGATGCGCGGGTCCTCCTCCACCACCGCCGTACCGCCGCAGGCAGTGAGGATGATGACGAAGAAAACAGACAGAAGTGAAGCGCGAAGCATCATTCACCGCCGATGGGAGTGTCCCGCCGCAGAATGCGGGGCGCGAGCGTCGACACCTGGTTCCCGAAGCGCAGGAACATGCGGGCGAGTTCCTGCCGGGCGTAGGGACTGCCACCGGCGAGACTGTCGACGGCGCGCAGATGCTGCACCGCATCGGCGAAGAGACGCTCTCGTTCATCGAGATAGTAGCGACTCAGCAGCATGTGCAGGGAGCTGCGGTCGATGCTCCCGACTTCCAGCATGCGCTGCAGTCCTGCGGCGTGCGCGCGTGCATCTTCGAGTCCCGCCTCGTCCACGTACACGAACACCGCGTCGAGTATGCCCCTGGCCGGCACCACGTCGAGGGGAAGGATGGTCCACGAGTAATGTCTGCGCGGGGAGGGATGAAAGCCCCGGGGGGAACTGGCGAAGCGGTAGCAGCAGAGCTGTCCGGGACGGCCGCGCACTTCCTGTTCCGCGATGGTTTCGTAATGGGAATCACGGAGGACAATGCGATAGCTGCGTTCGGTCATGCCCGCGGCGGTGTCGGTGTCGAACCAGCAGAACAAAGGGTTCGGATCCGAGAGGGTGAGTCGCGGCGAGACGGCGATGAGCGCGGCATCCGCGCGTATCCCCGAGACCGAAGCCAGCTGTGCCTGCCAGAAATCATCGTCCTGGCCCGCGTCCACCCCGTCCGCTGCGACGGTCATGCCGTCGTCCGGTCCGAGTCCGCGGGTGCCGCCCGCCTCGGTGAGCGTACTTTCCCCGAGCGTGGATCCCAGCGTCAGCTGGTCGCCGGCTTTCAGGGCGAGGTACTCTCCGGTGAGAAAGACCAGCGCGACGTTCCCGCCGGTGACCACGACCACGTCGCCTTCGCGCAGCTGCATGCCCAGCGTGAGCGCCGCTTCCTCTCCCCCGCTGCGCAGCGTGGCCGCCCCCGCGACCGAGGTGACGAGTGCGACCTCCCTGCCCGGCTCACCGGCATGCGCCGGGACCTGCCAGAGGATGAGAACGAATAGCAGAGCGGGGAGGAAGTATCTGCATGTGTTCATGGCACTCTCACCAGTTCGAAATTGACAAATTGTTCAAGACGGGGGACCATCGGATTCTGACTTCCTTTCGTCATGGAACGTACGGCGGTGCTTACGTAGAGTTGCAGTTCACTCCAGTCCACGACCTTGTCGCCGGTAAAATCGGCCTTCCCGCGCAGTCCGTCGAGCAGGGCGCGCGTGAAGGCGCCGTGTCCCCAGCTGCGGTCCTCGTAGGAAAACTCGCTCCCGGAACTGGACGTAAAGACGATGCCCACGTCACCGGCGAGCGTGGAGGCGACTTTTTCGTTTGACGCCCCTTCCGAGACGTCACCTGAATGACACGCATCGAGAAGGAGTATCACGCGGCCGGCGTTGAGCGCGGAGATTTGCCGGGCGAAATCCGACCAGGCCATGCCGCGTTCGCGGAGCGTGCTTCGCGTAACGCCCGCAGGAAGATAGTAGTATCGCGTCCTGCCGCTGGCATCACGCTCACGTACCCCATGTCCGCTGAAGAACAGGAGCAGCACGTCCTGCGGACCGACCGCGCCGAACGCCTCGAGCGCGGCGAACACGTTCTCCTTCGTTGCCTCGCGGTTGGTCAGCGTCCTGCTGTAGACGCGACTGTACATGCCGCCTTCCTGCCGCGCCAGTTCGTCGGCGAGCGATTCGGCGTCGACGCTGGCGAACTGCAGGTCCGGAAAGGCGGGTGCGTAACTGTCGGAGCCCACGGCGAGCACGTAGAGGCTCGGATTCTCCTGGCGGTCGGTTTCCACGGTGACCTCCGCTCTCCGCGGTGCACTGCGCACCCGCGCGGCATTCAAGGCGACGGCCTCGATGCTGTTGCGTCCGGGAAGTACCGCGACGCGGTATCGCATTCGCAGCAGCGTATCCTTCCGCATGAGCACCTCCTGCGAGATGATCTGCTCCGATGAAAGCTGTCTGCCGTTGCGGAGCAGCTGGATGCGCTCGACGCGCGTGCGATCACGCGCCTCGGCCTCGACGATGATTTCCAGCGGCTCGCTGCCGAAGGCAAAAAGCTGTCCGTCGCGCGGCGCATGCAGTGCGACCGTCGGCGGATCGATGATGCGTTCGACGCTGCCTGTGGGCGTGTAACTGCCGCGCAGCACGTCCTCGATCACCGAGGGACGTTTGTAGAGTTCCGCATAGCGTTCGAGGGGGAACACCTCCTGTCCACGACGCCAGCGCACGTATCGGTCACCGTAGGCGGAGCAGTCGTAATAGCCGTCGGGTGTGAAGGACAGCCACTGGCCGTCACTGAAACCGACCATGTCGAGCAGCAGTGTCGCATCCTCTCCGCGCCAGATTTTCACTGCGCCGCTGGTATGCGCGCTGAGAATGCGGCCGGCGTGTTCATCGAACACGGCCCGCATTGTACCGTACGACGTGGCGGGAAGTTTCCTGTGAAGGATGCGGCGGCGCCAGTCCCAGATTTCCATCGTGCCGTTCATCCTGCCGACGAGCAATTTTTCTTCTCCGCGGTCGAGATCAAGCGTATGGGCGTAGCCCTGCGCGAGGGCGATATCCCGGTATAGCGCGCGTGTCTCCATGTCCCACACCTTCACGTGTCCGTCGGCGCCTGCCGAGAACAGGTAGCGTCCGTCGGCGGAGAACAGCAGGGAACGCGCGAAACGGCTGTGCCTGCCGAGGTCCCCTTCCGGGGAACCGTCGGACACGCGCCACAGCGCGATCCGTCCGTCCTGTCCCGCAGCGGCGATGAGCGCGCCGTCCGGTGAAACGGCGACCGCCTGCACCCAGAGCATATTCGCCCGGATCTCCTGGAGGGGCACACCGTCGTCGAGCCTCCACAGGCGAATGCGGTCATCGCGTCCAGCGGTGACGACGGTTTTCCCGTCTGCTGTCACCGCCACGCCGGTGATGTACTTCTCATGCGCCGGGGCGGCATAGTACTGCACGCCGCTGCGCGCGTTCCACACACTGAGTCGTCCCTGCATGTCGCCGAGGGCGAGGAAGGTCCCGGTATGATCGAGGTCCAGCGCGGTGATGAGCGTCGACGGTTCGGGCTTGAAAATCCGGATGCTCTCCCCCGTCCGCAGGTCCCAGGACTTCGCGGTCGAATCCCGTCCGCAACTGTAGAGAGTCTGTCCGTCGGGCGAGAGCACGAGGTCCCACACGGCACCGGATTTCCCCTCCTCGAGCGAAAGTGACACGCCCTCCTGGGCGGACAGCATCGCGGGCATGCTGAGAATGACGCCCGTCACGAGCAGGAGCAGACACCGGTGTTGTGCTGTGATCATCAGCCTTCCGAGAGTGAACGAATTGTGGGGAAATATACGAAACCGCCGCGGGAATGACAGGCCTCCGGGGCGCGTGCTGCCGTTTTTCCGTGCGGACTCTTGACTTCTCTCTCCGGGATTTGCATATTGCGTGCGTCTCTCTCCACCATGTTCAATCCCGTCGAGGCGCCGCGTGCGCCGGAACTCATGGGTAACCTGCGTCCGTTCTCCTGCCTGTCGGACGGCGCGATCACGAGAGAAAAGGAAGGAGTTTATGCAGCAGCGTGTCCAGTCCCGAATGTTCTCCCCTCTCTACATCATACTCATGCTTCTCGCCCTCGCAGTGCTCAGCCTGTATTAGCTGGGCATGACGCGTCGGCGCAGTGTAATATCAGGGCTCGTGCTGCGCACTCCGCGCCGCCGCATGTGCTTCTAATGTCCGTGAGGGCACGGCGCCTGACGGCTGCCGACAGGATTTTTTTCAAAAAACTTGCATTCGTGTCCTCGATTCACCACTCTGTATATACGTGACAGCATGAGGCGCACTCGTCCCTTCGGGAGAAGGGGGCGACACTGCATCGGTACCCGGAGCTCGAAATGGGCACTCCGGGGGTCACTGCATTCCCCCTGACCCTGTCGACGGCGAGTCGTCACTGCCGTCCTACGCCGGACCGTTGGGACCCGACCGCGGGCGCCTGGGTGTCCGCGCACGAAAAATGTTCCATTCAGTTTTCACAAGGAGGAATCATGTCAATAGCCAAAGTCTCCGAAATCAGTGCGACATCGAAAAAGAGCTTCGAAGCAGCGATCGATGAGGGCGTCAAGCGCGTCTCCAAGACGCTGCGCAACGTCAGGAGCATCTGGATCAAGGAACAGCATGTCCGCGTCACGGACGGCCAGATTTCCGAATACCAGGTGAACATGGCCGTCACCTTCATTCTCGACGATGAATGACGGCGCGGCGACACGGTGACAGCGCATTCCGTCCGGCTGTCCTCGGTGTCGATTCCGCGTTGGTCGACAGTCGATCCCCTCGCTGTCGGCGACAATACACCCGCCATGTCGGCGGGTGTTTTTTTATGCGTGTATGACCGGGCGCCGTGCGCCCCTGCACCTTCTGCTGGCATTTTCCAGGCCAAAAGGCGGCGGTCGTCGATGCGCGAGGACAGTGTAATCCCGGTCCTGCGGAAAAACTGTCTGCTCTTGCGCAATGAAGGTGATACTCATACTTTAATCATAGATGTTTTTACACACCTACTACTCTTAATTTCCATGAAACATTTCATCCCACTTTCGCTCTCGCTCGCAGTGTTCGTCATCATCCAGGTCTCCGTCGCGCAGCAGGAACGCGGAATGACGTCAGCGCCGCTGACGACGGAAGCGCTGATCTGCACCGGTCAGGCGGAGTCGCTCGAAACCGGAATGCCCGCACATGACGCGGACGCAGTGCTCGCACCCTCCGCGATGATGCAAGGTCAGGTAGCAGGACGCGATGACTGGCGCATCCGCGACAGTCTCGTAATCGATACGTGGATTCCGCCGCTCGGACACGCCGGCGTGCGTTTCAACAGCAGCACGCGCATGCTTGAGCAAGTGCGCAGCCTGCCGTCGCTGCGCTCCTCGGCACAACGAGCGGTCGCGAAGAGTCCCACCTGGCTGCGCGCCAAGCTCGAATACACGCTGAGTCAGCTCTCGGGCTTCCCGCAGGAGAACCTGGCCGCGGTGATCAACGACGCGCCCGATCCGTATGTGGACGAAGTCTGTTTCGCCATCGCGCACTCCAACCCCGCATTCCTCCAGTCCCAGTACTGCTATGCACAGCTTTTCCGCGACAACGCAGAACTGATCTACGCGCATGACAAGGTGCTGCCGTACGTGGAAGTGGTCGACTACGGCACCGCGGCGGATGAGGATTTCTATTCGACAGTGCGCTACTGGCGCGTGGACGCAGATTCGAACCGCGTGCAGGTCGAGGTCCCGCGCGACATCTATTACTGGTATATCGTGCATCCCAAGATCACCGATGAACTGTCCTCCTATGTCGATCCCGACATGAAGGGACACACGCAGGCGATCAAGCCTCCCCCGCAGGGCATATTCTGGAGAGACTACATCTTCACGGTCACCGAGCCGATTCCCGACACGACTGGTGTCGACTTTCCCGTGCTGCGCGACCTCGTGTCCTCCTGCGAGGTGCTTTGGGCCGAGCGCGGCGACGAGCCCCAGGCCGTGCGGCAGATCACGAAGTGGATACGCGACGTGCTGGATTTCGACTCCGGTAGTGAACGCCCTCATCAGCCCGTGCGCATCTACAAGCTTCACATGGGACGCTGCGGTGAGCATGAGGATCTGACCGCGGCCGCGGCGCGTGCCTGTCTCATCCCGACCCGCGGCATCAGCGCCTATTCCGCCGACCATGTCTGGAATGAATTCTGGGACGAAGGATGGTGGCAGTGGGAGCCCGTCAACAATCATCACAAAAGGCAGCTCGTCTACACTGAAAACTGGGGATGGAATTTCGGCAGTGTCATGGCCCGCCGCAGCGATGGCAAGTTCATGCCTGTCACGGATCGGTATCAGAACAAGACCTGCACACTGGAAATCCACGCGAAGGATGCCGACGACAAGCCGGTCGACGGTGCCGTCGTGATGCTCGCCCGGCGTGTGGATCAGAACATCCTGATCGATACATACGGCTGCACCGACCAGGATGGCGTGGCCCGCTTCATCGTGGGTGCGAACAATGACTACTATGCGCGTTTCGACTCGCCGCACGGCGGATCGAGTCCCGCACAATCCAACCAGGTCAGCGGACTGATGACCGACTCCGAAGCGGGCCGGGATTACTCCTATTCGCTTCGCAGCAATGTTTCGAAGCGGCGCTACATGCAGGAAGGGAACATCCCCGGCATGGAGGATGCGGTCGATGATTTCGCTATCGAACACCATATCGATGGGGGAGGCCAGGTCGTGCGCTGGCAACAGCGTTTCGATGACATCAACGTCGTCGATCCCTGCGTCTTTTTCAGCGGGGAACAGGGTGGGACGCTTTGCCACGGCTACGTCGACCAGGACAATTTCCAGAAGGTGGATCTGCAGCAGCACTTCGCGATGAAATGGGGCGTGGCAGATCAGGAACTCGGCGTTCCCGTCGCGGGACAGGTGGACGGACTCGACTTCACCGGAGATCTCTACTATCTCTTTGTGAACAATACAAGCGCCCACAATCCCGCACACATCCGCACCCGCTTTTACCTGCGCGCTTCGTCGCTCGTCGATGTCGATGTGCTGCCCGAGACGCATGACTTCGCGCTGCTCGAATGCGCCCCGCATCCGGTCACGACGCAGGGCGCCGCACTGACGCTCTTCACACCGGCAGTCGCCCGCGGATCAGCGCGGATCGAGCTGTTCGACATGCTCGGACGGCGGCGCCACAGCACCGACGCGGCACTGCACGGCGGTGCGCAGACACTGCGCTGGACACCGCCCGCCCTGCCGCAGGGACACTACCTGCTCCGCATCACGGCGTCCGGCGGCGCCACTGCACAGCGCATACTGCTGTTGAAATAGCATTTCGATCCTGCGGAAAAACACCCCGTTCCCTGCATGTCCACGCAGTGAACGGGGTGTTCGGTTTTACTCGCCAATCTCACCACCCGGTAATACTCTTCCTGATCTCGAAATACATCCAAAAAAATCCACCATGCAGTGAAAACCTGTGGATTCAGGTGGGTCAGGTGGATAGAAATAAACGAAAACAGCCCGGAATCATTGACTCTGGGCTGTTTCGGAAATGCAGCGGAGGGTGAGGGACTCGAACCCACAAGTCCTTGCGGACGGCAGTTTTCAAGACTGCTGCATTACCAATTATGCTAACCCTCCGGGACAAATGTCCCTGGGACACTGTGTCAATATCGTGAAACGTACCACGCGCTGCAAACAGGCGCTCCTACGGAAAAGGGGTTTCCGGCCTGTTTCACTTTTCGCTTGACTTCTCCGATCGCGTGAGGTACATTGGTTCGTTACTTTACCCATATATCTGAGCCGTTCGATTATTCAGGACGCATTGCCTTGTCCAAAGTACAGGGATATTGACGTGTGAACCCGGGAGGCACCGTCCCCGTGCCCGGTATGCACGGGACGTGTGCACGTCACCCTGTTTGAGAGCACCTCCCCACGCATTGGCTGTTGCGCGAAGAGGGATTGCCGTCAGCGACATCCGTTGGCCTCGACCGTGTATTCCGTGATTCTGCAGATCGCAGATCGCGGAAGGTAATCATTCCCGAGCAATCCTTTACCAATCATTTTGTCAGGAGTAAGAGTGATGAAGGCTCTTCAGTCAATCACGAAGGTTGCCGCTGTGTGTATCGTGGCGGCGTTCATCCTTA
>JAVVFP010000698.1:0-1578 GCA_032250495.1 Bacteroidota bacterium
GCAGGTCGTGTTCTCGAAGAGCTCTGATTTTCCGGTGTATGTTCGAACGCCGCCAGTCGTTGAAACAATCGGCGACGATTTTGTCCGACTCCCGCACGTGGGTGAACAGTTCCAGGTAATGTTCGTGCGGATTACCGAATTCGCGACCGGCGATTTCCGCAGCCTTGTAATTGATGCGTCGGCAGAGCACATGCAGCATTTCATCATGGATACGCCGCATATACTTCCAGTCCCGCTCCTCCAGGGGGCCTTCCATGGACATTGCTCATTCCTCCATTGTGACAGTATGGACCATGCGCTCCCACCCGTCCATGCTCAGGAGTTTTCGTACGCCGCACGCAGCGCTTTTCTCAGGACGCGGAATGCCGCGGCGTCACGGTAGTCGTCCCGGAAATCCCGCACCGCGCGAATCACGTCCAGCGTGTCCTCGACCACGGCAAGCAAATAGCTGCACGCAAGTGCCGGTGAAAGTCCCTGCCAGCCGACACCGCTGCCGCGATGGAAGATCACGATCCACGTCTCGCCTCCGTCCGCCGAAGTTTCGATATGCATCTCCGGCGGAAAGCCTGCAAACATGGGATCGGCCAGCAGCGACCGTACTCTCCGGAAGCCGATGGAGGGGTACAGACACAGGTGGAAATCGGATTGTACCATCATGTGCATTTCATCACACTCCACCGTGCCACGGTAAAACCAGGGGGGGTCGAAACCCGGTACGCACGGGTCATCGGCGTCCATGAGCAAGAAAGACCATGTGCTCATCGGCGTGACGTCAAACCTGTCGCGTATGGCGGCATCCGTATCCTCCAAGCCATCGGTGAAGAAACAATGCTCGTTCCCACGCAGCCGGTCGATCAATGCCGGACGAAGGTGGTCCAGGAATAGACGGTGATATTCCGCAGTCGCTGCGGGATGCGTATGTATCATCAGGTGTCCGAGACGGTGAAAATGGAAAATCGTCATCACGCACATGCGAGGCAACCTCGTCGCACAGATACCTCTGCGTTGATGAAGTGCGTGATCGGATCGGCAAGAAGGACAAAATTGTCCTTTGCCGTAAAGTGTGGAATTACGTAAATATGTCGAAGTAACTTTTGAAGAAAGCGGCCACCCGCGCATGACGCCATCGCAATACCTGACCGAAGATCACCGACGCCTCGAAGCGCTGCTCGACGAGGCGCTGCGAAGGGACGGCATCGACATGGAGGCCTACGACCGCTTCCGTGAGGGACTGCTGCGGCATATCTCCATCGAGGAGCATATCGTGCTGCCGCTGGTACGCGATCGCGCGGAAAACGGCTTTTTCGCTCTGCAGCAGATACGCCTCGAACACGGAGCCATCGCCTCGCTGCTCGTGCCTCCGCCGGACGCAGAACTCGTCGCCGTGCTCCGCACCCTGCTCGAAAAGCACAACCTGCTCGAGGAAACACAGGACACGCTCTACGACGTGCTCGATCACTGCGCGCAGACGGACAAACCGGAACTGGTGATGCACTTCGAGATGCACCCCGACGTCCCGCTCTCAAAGCACATCAACAATCCCAAAGGACTCGAACCGGCAAAGCGCGCCATCGAACG
>JAVVFP010000697.1:0-1578 GCA_032250495.1 Bacteroidota bacterium
GCGTGCAAAGCCCGAGTCCCGCGCCAGCGGGGCGAACGTCCGGTTGAGCATGGCATGCGTCTTTCCGGCGACGGACGGTGCGATTTCAATGAAATCCACTTGGTGTCCCATGCGCGCGCACTCGGTGGCGATGGCCTGCTCGCGCTGCGGGAGACTGTGGAAGGAAGTCAGTCCGAAAAAAAGGAAATGATATGTCGCTGCGGATGACATGCCGTCAGTGTTTTTCATGTACAACAATGCGCGTGGACCGGGCTCCTCCCTCGCGATGATTTCCTTTCTCGTAGCCCGATGCCAGCAGATCGGCAATATCCCTCCATGTGTGCTCAGATACAAACGTCAGGGCGCGCTCCGCCCGCGCGGAGAACTGCGCCTGCAGTTCGCGCGAAAGTGCTGCGCGCAGGATCCGGTGCAGCTCTTCCCTGCTGCGCATGACCGTCAGCAGTGTGTCGGCTTCCGGCACCGAAGCGACGTAGCGGCGCTTGATCTCGTCGAGCGCGGGAAAAAGTACGGGGAGGCCTGTCTGAAAGGCCTCGAGCATGGAGAGAAAGCCGCTGGCGACCACAAAGCGTGCGCGTGCGTAGAGTTGGAGAGGATCCTCGACCCTGCCATGGAAGCTGATGTCCATCCAGGGCCCGCGCAGATCCTCCAGCCGGGGGCGGAGGCTGCCGTCCCCGGCAATCTCGAGCTGGACGCGGCGCTGCATCTCGGCCGCGGCAGCGGCGAGCGCCGCGGTGAATTCCAGGACACCGGTATCGGCCTCCAGGCGCCCGACGAACACGAAGCGCATCGCCTCGGAGGGAGTCATGCGCGAGTAGTTTCGGACCGGGGCGCCGAGATATACCTGGTCGACGGGATGGCCGTAGATCTCACGGACATAATCCCCCACCGCGAAGCGGATATGGCACATGCGTGCCGCCAGGGCGCGCAACAGGCGATGGCGCAGGCGGACGGGCCAATTCTCGAAGCCGTGAAAGGTGATGGCGTAGCAGGGACCGCGCAGGAGTGGACGCAGCGGGAGGAACCAGTGCACCAGTGGCGTGTAATCGTGGAAATGCAGCACGTCCGCCGCGCGCAGAAGAGCACGCTGCCGCCACATCCATCGCCAGTAATACAGTCGGGTGATCGGACGCCGCAGCGGTACCTGAAATCGGCGCACCGTGAAGGGCAGCGCGCTGTCATGAAACCCGCCGCGCGGGGTCTCGGTGATCACGGTGACGCTGTCGCCGCGCAGCACTTGTGCCTCCGCCGTGCGAAGTACGCTCCACTCCACGCCGCCGGCGGAAGGAAGAAAGTGATTCACGATGTGGATCACATGCATGATCAGCGCGCGGGCAGATCGACGTACTGGAAAAACTCGTAGCGGGGTGGCTTCCCCTCGTTCGGCGTGTACCCGTAGTCCTTGACGAACACACCGTCCATGAGCGCATCGTTCGGATTCCACGGCTTGTCGTAATCATTGCCGGGACGATAGACGTAGCTGATACCCTGGAACGCCGCGTGCTTGCGTCGTCGCGCTTCACCGCCAGCCGCATCGAGATCGAGAAAATGCGTGATGCGATCGCCGTAATTGTATTCAGG
>JAVVFP010000699.1:0-1577 GCA_032250495.1 Bacteroidota bacterium
TCATGGCGGTCCGAATTGCTGTGGGCGCCGATGCGCACGCAGTCCGCGTGCACCATGGCGGGACCATCGCCGCGCTGCACGTACGCGATGGCGTCCTGCATGACACGCCAGGAATCCAGCACGTTCGTGCCGTCACAGTTGAGCACCTGCAGGTTGCGGAAGCCGTGGAAATTGTCGGCGATGTTGGTGTTCGCACTCTGCTCATGCACGGGGACGCTGATCCCGTAACCGTTGTTCTGCAGCACGAAGATCACAGGAAGCCTCTCGCGGCAGGCGCCGCTCAGCGCCTCGTAGAAGTAGCCCTCGGAGGTGGCGGATTCCCCGCTGCTGTAAAAGGCGATTTCATCGCCGTCGTAGCGCCGGATGGCGCGGGCCACGCCCACGGCGTGCAGGCTGTGGCTGCCGACGCAGGAGGAGACGTTCTGAATGCCGATGGCGGGCTTGGCGAAATGATTGCTCATGTGACGGCCGCCGCCGGCCGGATCGGTTGCTTTTGACAGTCCATTGAGAACGATTTCCTCCACGGTCATTCCCGCGGCGAGCACCGTCATCAGGTCGCGGTAATAGGGAAAGAGGAAATCCTTTCCGGCGCGGAAGCTCACTCCCATCGCGAGCTGTATCCCCTCATGTCCCGTGCAGGGTGCGTGATAGGACCATCCCTTCGACATCTTCAGGTAGCGGGCGGCCTTCTCGTCGAGGCTGCGGCCGAGATGCATCATCCGGTACCACGCGATCAGGGTATCGGTATCCTTGTCGGGAACGGGACCGTCTATGGGGTGGAGGCCTGTGATCATCGTGCGCAGCTCCGGCAGTGATTGGGGCGCCCGCGGAACGGGGAATCCTGTGAAAAATACTCCTTCGCGACCGGGGATACAACCGCCGGGATACGGGGCGCGACCGGCGGCCAGGGCCCGGCCAGGGCCCGGCCACGGCGCGGCTGCATGGGCCGGGGCGGGCGGAGCCGAATCCGGAAATGGCTTCCAGCACTGTATGCAGGGGATGAAAAGGTCCCGACCAGCGTTTGACCCCTGTATTCATTGATGAAAAAAGTGATCAGGGGTGCGAAAACTATTTGACTCTCGAAAAATTTTCGTTATGTTTGATCGAGCTTTCACACACATACTCACCAATCAAGGAGGCATTCATGGCAAAAGCACCGGCAAAGCCGATGACGAAGAAGGAGATCATCGACACCCTCGCCGAGAAGCTGGATCAGCCGAAGAAAGTCGCTGAGCAGTTCCTCAACGAATACAACGACCTCGTCTACAAGCAGACCAAGAAGATGAAGGAATTCACCATGCCTGGTCTCGGCAAGTGGGTCGTCGGTAAGAGCAAGGCGCGCAAGGGCCGCAATCCGGCCACGGGCGAAGAGATCAAGATTCCCGCCAAGAAGGTGCTGAAGTTCCGCGTCGCGAAGGCAGCGAAGGATTCATCCCTCTAAGGCAGCTTCATCGGAATTTGCAGAGGCGCCCTCGTGGCGCCTTTTTTTTGTCCTTTTTTTTTCGGCCTCGTCGCGTACATTGATGAAGCCGTCAGGGAGACGGCACGTTTTCACAGCCGACGAGGGAGCGATGATT
>JAVVFP010000700.1:0-1572 GCA_032250495.1 Bacteroidota bacterium
GTTGCGCAGGATTTTAAGACGTATCCGCTCCCCGCGTATCGAATAGCGGATCAGGGATTCCAGCACGTTGATGGAGAACACCGGTTCGCCGTCCGCTTCGAGGATGATATCGGCAACCTCGAGGCCGGATTGCCTGGCCACGCCGTCACGTGCGGTGAGCTGCGTGACGATCACGCCCTCGGCACGGTCCAGGTCGTATGCCTGGGCGATGGCGTCGTTGACGAGCTGCACGCGGAAGCCCGGATTGAAGTCGCGATCCACTTTCCCCTCGTCCCTGAGAATCGCGATGATTTCGCGGGCGCGATTGACCGGCACGGCGAAACCGAGTCCGATACTGCCCTGATTCGGTGTGTAGATGACCGTATTGATGCCGATGACGCGACCCTCGCTGTTGACAAGCGGCCCCCCGCTGTTGCCCTGGTTGATCGCGGCGTCGGTCTGCAGCATGTTCCGGTACACCCGTCCCTCGCGCTGTTCGAGGTAGACATGCGTCGCGCTGATCACGCCGACGGTCACCGTGGGTTTCGCGCTCGCGGAGAACAGGCCGAAGGGATTGCCGAAGGCGATGCTCCACTCGCCCACGATCACGTCGTCCGAATCGCCGAATTCCAGATGCGGCAGGGGATGGTCGACTTCGACGCGTATCAGGGCCAGATCGGTCACCGGGTCCGTCCCTATCAGCACGGCGGGATGTTTGCTGCCATCGGTCATGGTCACCGACATTTCCTCGGCGCGTCCCACGACATGGTCGTTGGTGATGATGTACCCGTCCTCTGAAATGATGAAACCGCTGCCTGCGCTCTGCGTGCGGTAATACTGTTCACCGTAGAAGAAGCGGAACCACGGGTCGATGCGCCGCTCGCGCAGCTCGGTCACGTTGATACCGACCACGGCGGGACTGACGACCTCGATGGCGCGGGTGATGGCGTTGCGTCGCGAGTTGGATATCTCGTCCCCATCGCCTCCCCGCGCCTGCATCGCGCTGTGCGGGACGGCCTCCCCTCCCTCCGTTGCGGTATTTCCGCCCTCCGATGCGGTATCGCACGCGGTGAGGCTGCTCGCAGCGGTCAGCAGCAGTACGAAGAGTTTCAGCAGGGTGTTCGGAAAATGTTTCATGCGTAGCACCAATATTTATTCCTCTGATTTCCTGTACGAGTTCAATATGTCCTTCAGTGGCTCGATGTGGCGGAGCAGCACCAGCAGCGACATCAGGAAGGCGGTCAGGACGGTGATGCGTCCCCCCGGATCCGCAAACGCTGTCACCCGGGAGACGACCTGCAGCGCGATCAGCACGGTGAACGGCAGAAGCAACGTCGCCGCGATGTTCGCAAAATGCACGCGCCGGGCCTTGAAAAAACCGGCGAGCCAGAACAGTCCCCAGATGGCGACAAAAGCGGGGTTGAGCACCAGCGCCCCACCCGCCGCCGTGGCCAGGCCGCGTCCTCCCTTCCAGCCGATCCACGGGGAAAAGTTGTGTCCGGCAACCGCGCCGAGCAGTGCCGCGGCAGCGCAGGTGACGGGAACGGTCGACTGCGCGTCCCCTTCGAGGGACAGGAGGATGGCGCCGACGGG
>JAVVFP010000095.1:0-8856 GCA_032250495.1 Bacteroidota bacterium
ACCTCGAGTGTCCCGAGGTTGATGCTACCGCCGGCGTCAGCGACGAGCGTGACGCGCGTGGCTTCGAGGGGGATATCAAAGACAGGGAGAACATTGTCGTCGGTGCGGACCGTGAGCGCCGCGTTTACCGGACCGTCTGTCCCCACCATCGAAGGATCGAAGCGGATTTCGAAAATGCGCTTGCCGCCCGCGGGAATCGATTCGGGATTGACGACGGGCGTCAGGTTGGTGAAGGCCGCGGGATTGACGCCGCCCAGCGTGGCGGAGAGGATGGTGATCGATCCGCTGCCGGTATTGACGAGGGTGTCATAGAGCGTCGTACTCTCGCACTGCGCCTTCGTACCGAAGGCCAGCAGGGGGGGATTGACTTCCAGCGTTCCGCGAACACCTTCCCCGTCGAGATCGATACAGATGGTGTCGGGACAGGGTTTGGTGATGATCACGCAGGCCGTTGCCGTAAACGTGTCCTCGGTCTGCGGGTTGAAGCGGACGGTGTATTTCTCCGATGTACCGGCGGCGATCTGTGTCGCACCACCGGGGAGGAGGGTAAATGCGCCTGCAGGTGAAATGCGTATGCTGCCGATCGTCGCGTCCATGCCGCCGGCATTCTGCAGTGTCAGTTCGCGCGTACTCGCACCGCCCACGTTGACGACGGGGAAACTGAGAGGATTGGGTGTGACGGTGTACACCTGCTCGACCCGTTCGCCGTGCAGCGGGATGCGGTACTCCGCCTGGCAGGTGGCCGACGTCACGATGAGCACGTCATTATAGTCCCCGTATGTCGGGGGTGTGAACTCGACGAAAAGACCGGTGTTCTTCCCGGCGGGAATGGTAACGTCACCCACGACAGTGGCCGTGAATGCCGTACCGGCGGCGAAGGAAATGTTTACGGTTTCCGGCGAGTTGCCGGTGTTCGTGATGATGAGATTCCTGGAGCCCGCATCATCGCAGACTGCATTGCGGCCGAAATCGATATTGCTTTCGGACAACTGCAGTCCCACGCTGTCGCGTGTCGCATGCAGGGCGACGGAAAGCGACGGGTAGGCGGGGTCGTTGCTGTTGATGACCAGGGTGCCGTTTTCACTGCCGAGCAGGGCCGGCGAGGCGCATACCGTGATGGTGCGCTCCCCGTTCGGACCGAGCGTGAACGGGGTTGGAACCGAGGGATCGAGGCGGAATATGCTGCCTGCCTGCGAGATGCTCAGGCCGGTCACGCTGACGGACTCGAGGCCCTGGTTCTTGAGGATGATGTCTTCGCAGGCATCCTCGAAGCTGCAGGGATCGAGTGCGAACGTGATATCCCCGCGGTCCGGACTGAGTCCGTCGGTATCGCCCGTTCCCGTGAGGCCGAGTGCATGCGTATCGCCGCAGGGATCGCTTTCAATTTCCACGACGGCTTTGAACGGACCGCGTGCGTTGGGAGTGAAGCTCACCTCGAAGGTCATCGACTCTCCCGGTGACAGGGGGACGGGAAGGGCCTGTCCCGGTGTCGCGGTGAACACCGACGCTTCCTTGACGACGCGGATATCCGTCACGGTCAGGGGTTGCGTACTGGTGTTGCGAATCGTGAACTGCCGCGTTTCGCTGACGAAAAGACGTGTGAAGAATTCCGTGGCCGAGTCACCTTCGACCGCGAATTCCGCGACCGTCCGGCGCGCCGTGATGTCGATGTTGGTGACGCCGGCCTGCAGGTCGTTATGCGTGAGGCGGATGATGGCGTCACTCGTCCCTTCCGTGGGACGATTGAATTCGACGATCAGCGGGTACATGCTCTCCGGCTGCGCGGTGTCATTTATCGCGGGCTGAATAACTTTGAAGTGCTCGGGATTCGGGCCGCTGAGACTCACGCTGTAAAAGACCAGGGGACCGTTGCCCTTGTTCTCGATCATGATGGTATCACGCAGCGGCACCGAGCAGGGCTGCACGCCCAGGTCGGCGGACTGCGGCGCATGAATTTCCGGGTTGGGGACGCAGATGGCGTTGATTTCCACGAGTCCGGTATCCGCGCAGCGGGCATCCCACTCGACGAGCACGGAGGTATTGTACTCACCGACATCCACGGGCGCGAAACGCAGCGTAAACGTCGTGCTGCCACCAGGTGCGAGTGTCATGGGCAGCGGGGGCTTGCTCTGGAATTGCAGGGCCGGCAGAATTTTGGTGAAGCGGATATTGGTCACATGCGCCGGAGTGTTTCCCGGGTTGCTGACGGTCACGACCTGTGCGGTGACACGGTTCGCGAATATGGGTCCGATGCGCACGGGATTTTTCGGTTCGAATTCAAGTTCGGTCTCCAGTGCCGTTCCCTTGAGCGTGAGCAGAAGGGTGTCGGTGCAGAGTCCATAGGGAATGCGGTACACGGCCTCGAACGCACCTGCGTCCCAGGGCTTGAACTGCAGGCGGATGACCTTGCTGCTGTCCTGCAGCAGCACCATGCCGCGGTCCGGCGACCCGAACACGGGATCGCCTTCCGCGTATTCTATCAGTCCGATGGACGCGAAGGTGTTGCCCAGGTTCTTCAGTGAGATGGTGGTGTCCTTGACCGTGCCGGCGCAGATCTGGCCAAAATCGATCGTGGTGGACGACGCGCGCAGCTTCGAAATCTGTCCTATGCCGTTGAGTGCGATGATCGCGGTGTCGGGACAGGAGGGATTGCCGTTGATGATGCGATACACGCCGCGGCGCAGGGCACTGTCCTGAGGGGCGAAGATGAATTCGAAATTCTCGTTGCCGTCGATGACGGTCCCGGGTTTGGGACTGCGCAGGGAGAAATCGTTGTCACCGGAGACGAATTCCATTTTGATGAAGGTCGGGTTGCGGTTTCCGGTCGCCGCGATCGGCGTGGGGAAGCGCAGCGTGTCGCCGACGCAGGTCCCGTAGGAGAGCTGCATTTCATCCATGAAGCTCAGCGCACCGTAATTGCGCTTACCTTCGAGGCGCACCTGCCAGGGATTGTGGTCCGGGTCGTTGCTGCCGATGGTCAGCTGTCCGATGCGCGTGCCACCGAAATTCGAAGGCGGCATCCACCGCACGGTCACTTCGATGGACTGGCCGGGCGGGAGGGTCAGCGGGAAAATGCCGCTGTTGACGATTTCATATTCCGGGGGCGAAAAGGTCAGGTGATTCGGGTCGATGGTCAGCGCGCCGTTGCCGCTGTTGCGGATGACGAAGCTGCTCTCGGTGGAGCGTTCGCAGCTGATTTCAGGGAAGGTGACCTCGGTGTCGGAGTTGGAAATATCCGATTTGGGCGGTACGCCGTAGAAGCGGATCATCCAGCACGTATTGGCCGCTTTGTCGCCGCCGACGGCAAAACCCGACTGTGTGCTCACCATCTTGATAGCGGTCATCGGTGACGTGTCGGGAATATAGCCGAGGGTATGTTTCTCGTAATTGAAGCCGCCGTCCGCGGAAACACCGATGTAGTGGCGTCCCGCACCGATCATGCCGCGCGTTCCGTTGAGAAAGTCGCCTGCCCAGAGTCCCTTGACCGTGGCGGGCAGGTTGCCCGGGGTGACGTTGACATAGCGCGCGCCCCCGAGAATGGAACGGTAGGCGAAGGGCGTCTGCGCCATCTGTCGCTGTCCGGTGAAAACATGGTCGGTCGCCGTGGTCATCTCGATGTCGGTGAAGAACAGGTCCGTCATGCCCGACACGCTGATCGGGTATATCGGGGTATAGGCACCGGCGTCATATTCAAGGAGCAGACCGAACTCGCCGCCCATGATGTATTTCCCGTTCGCCTGATCCACGCTGAGCAATGCGCCCATCCCGGAGAGAATGTACTGTTGCGGCGGACTGTTTTCCACCCAGGTCTGACCGCCGTCCGTGGTTGTCCAGACCTGCGCGGGATGTTCCTCTCCCATATTCTGCATGGCCTCGAGACCGTCGCCGCCGACGATCATGCCGCGCGCTTCGTCCTGCCAGACGATATCATGCAGTGTGGGCGGGGACATGAAACGGTTGGTATCCCAGGGCAGCGTGATCTGCTGCCAGGTGCGGCCGGCGTCGAAGGTTTTGTACACCAGCGCACTGTCGCCGACGACATAGGCGAGGCGATTGTCCATCACGTACACGGCCCGCCAGACCGTCCAGTCCGGCAGCGCCGGATCGAAAATCGGTGTTCCCGCCGCCGTCGGCGTCCAACGGTTCCATCCGTCTTCGGTGAACACGACGCCGCCGAAATCGTTGGCGATATCGGGCTGGCAGACGAGAATGCCGAAATTCTCGTCGTACATGTCCATGTCATAGATGTACGGAAGACGGCCGGTGATGGGCAGTTCGACCCAGGTGCCAGTCTGGGCGCTGAGATCTGCGCTGAAAATGACGAAAATGAGTATAGAAATGGGTAGGACGAGGCGTGCCATACAACGTTTCCTCGATGGTAGAAATGTGCAACAACGAAGTATAGAGAATTCAGCGAACTGATTCAATGGAAAACAGAAAAAGAGAGTGATAATAGTATAGTAAAAACAGCGCCGTTCCGCGAGGGGAGCGGAACGGCGCTGTTTTTGTCGAATGGGCGCGAAAGCACTTTCCGGGGAATTATTCTCCGACCGGGGTCTCGATGATCACCTGCACCATACGGCAGTAGAAACGGCCTTCGGGCGTGTCGTTCGGGAAGAGCAGCTGCGTACTTCCGACGCCGCGTGTCGTCACATCGACATTGGTGAGTGTTTCGCCGAAAGCGCGGCGCACGGCGTCGGCGCGCTGCTGGGAAAGCCTCACATTGTATTCCGGGTCGCCGACGGCATCGGTATAGCCGACGATGCTGACGCGGGAGTTCTCGGTGATGCTCTCGGACACTTCTTCGATGATGGCGCGGTTGCGCGAGGACACCGTGGATTTGTCGAAGTCGAAGAGAATGAGCTTGGAACGGTTGATGCGGGTGTCGCCGATACGTTCTTCCCGCTTGCGTTCGAGCGTCAGCGTATTCATCAGCACCTGCCGGGACACCGTTTCGTCCTGTGCGCGCCGGTCACGAACCTTCAGCGCGATTTTGAGCGGATCGCTGGTGCGTTCGAACATGTCGCCAGTGAAATCCCAGCTGTAGCTGTCCTGCGGGACGCTTCCGGTGCCGTCCTTGGAGAACAGCGTACGGTCACCCTGCACGACGCTCAGCGACCAGCGGTCGACGCCGTTGGGGGCATCCACCATGGGCTCGATCAGCAATCCCGCGAGCGAGGCGTTGTACTCGAGCTCGTCGCGGCGAATGGGTCCGATGATGGACTCGGTACCGGAGGTGATCTCCACGCGGCGGTTTTCTTCCTGTCCACGCGCGTCGTCGACAGCGGACGGATCCACCGGGAGATTGCGGCCGCGCGTCGTGATGCGCTTGCCGTCGATTCCCCAGACCTCGGTGAAGTATTTCTTGACGGTCTCGGCCCGCTGGCGTGACAGGGCCGTGGCGTTTTTCTCCTCGCCGATGTCCGCGTTCGTCCCTGTCAGCGTGATGCGGGCCTGGGGATTTTCCGTGAGCCTGCGTCCGATCACGTTGAGCATGTTGCGGTAGATCTCCAGCTCCTGTCCGCGGGCGTCATCCACGGAGAATGCTGCCGCGCCCTCGGCCGTGAGCAGGTTCTGGCGCAGCGGAGTCGTGGCGTCGTTCTCCGCGAAAAAGACATAGGTGAGCAACGGGTAGCGCTCGACGGTGCGAATCTCTTCCACGGTGATGGATGTTGCGGGGGTGGTCCCGCCGTCCACATCCAGGCCGCGGATGGTCAGGCCTGCCGCGAGTGGCGGGATCTTTTCCGGCGGTGGCGGCGGCGGTGGCGGAGGAGGAGGTGGTGGTGGCGCTTCCTTTTCCGGCGGAAGCATGGCCCAGCGCACGCCCACACCGAGATCGAAGGAGGATACCGTCCAGTCGCCGCGCCCGGTGACCTTGGTCAGCGGAAGCGTGTATGCGAGTGCCGGTGTGACGAGCAGGTTGCGTGTGACGGGGATGTCATATCCCGCGCCCGCGGCCAGCGCGAAGCGCAGCCCGTTGACCTCGTGGATTTCCTCGTCACGTATGATGTGATCGCGCGTGCCGTCCGCGAAGCGCACGCCCGCGGGCTGGACGAGCTCTTCCTGCAGCGTGTATTCCTTGCTGAGCGGGAAGGCGAAATCCAGGCCGAAATTCAGGTGCAGCGGCAGTTCGGCGTCAGGGAAATACAGCAGTCCCGGACGAAAGGACAGGTAGGAAAGCGTGTTGTCGAACGTGTGATTGACAATCATGTCCACCGGGGGACCGTTTTCCTGCGCGACCTTGCCGACATAGTAATTGTCGCGCTCGAATTCGCCGGAATAGTCCTGCATACCGACGCGGATACTCCACATGAGCGATGGAGTGAAGGGGATTTCCAGCAGTGCCTCGAAACGCAGGGACATCATGTCACCGTTTTCGAAATCGCAGACACCGCACACGGCGTCCTGGTCGAGGGCTTCATAGTTACCGCTGTGGAAATTGAACTGGGGTCCGCCGTATACGCCGAAGCGCATGACATCGCGGTACCCGGGCTCCGCCTCCTGCGCCGCAGCGTGCCAGAGCGGTAGGAGCAGGGGGAGCAGGAGAAGAGGAAGGGAACGTTTGTAGAATTGCATAAAACAACCGTGCAGGTTGGAAAACAGGAATGTACAGAAAATTCCTACAACAGGGGAAATTTCTCTATTCTATTTCATACGCAGCAACTTGCGCACGACACTGCGGCCATGTCCTTCGAGGAGGAGAAAATACACGCCCGGGGCGAGTCGGCTGCCGTCGATTGTCACGCGATGGTTGCCGGCGCGGACGAAGTCGTCGAGTACTACGGCGCGCGCGCGGCCCTGTTGGTCGATCACCGTCATACGCAGTCTTCCATCGGCCGAGACGGCATACTGGATTTCCGTGCGCGTGGTGAAGGGATTGGGGGTGTTGCTCCGCACCGTCATTTCCACGTCGGACTCAAGGAGGCGCGTGCCGTCGACGTCGCAGTAGTCGATGAGCGTAAAGCTGCCGCTGGCCGTGCTTTCCACGCGCGCCAGTCCGCCGGTAAAACGGAAGCCGGGTTCGATCACGAGATCCGTCTGCATGGCGCTGCCGACGAGGACGCGGAAGCGCAGGACGGCGAGCGTGCCGGTACCCGCAGACAGGCGTCCACCGGTGGCGGACAGTGACAGGGCGCCCGTGCTTCCGTCATACTGCAGCTCCGCCCGGAGCGCGTCCGACAGCGTGCCATCGGTGAGAATTTCCACCGGGTACAGCATGCTGCGGTCGAAGCGCACGGTGCCTTCCCAGCCGTCGACGCCGAGTCCGCCGAGGTCGGTCAGCAGCTCGATCGGGATGTCCACGACGTCATCCACACGTCCCTCGTGCGCGCCGATGCGCAGTGTGCTCACGCGCCAGTCGTCGATGCCGTTGCCGCCCATCGGATAACCGTTCGTGATGCGGCAGGGCTGCTCGTACTCCAGCGTCAGCAGCTCTGCGAAGGCGCCTTCCGTTTCCGGCGCAAAGCGCAGGATGACCTCGAGCGTTTCACCGGGACCGATTTCCGCGGGCAGGACGGGGACGGTGCTCGCCACGGTGAACGGCGCGGGTGGCGGGAGGACCGCGGCCACCCGCAGCGGGAAGGGGCGGCGATTGACGAAGGAGAAGCTGCGCGGCTGTGAGACCGTCTGTATGGAGACGTCACCGAAGTCGAGCGGCGCAGTGGTGGAGAGCCAGGCCATGCGGGCCTCGGCGGCGACCGGAACGTCGAACTGCCGGGTGACGCTGCCGCCCTGCTGCGTGATGCGCAGGTTGGACGCGTAGGTCGCGCTGCCGCCCGGAAAGGGCGTCAGGCGAATGTCCACGCGGAGCGAATCGCCGACGGGGATGGTGAGCGGGAAGACGGTCGGCGCGACGATGCTGAAGTTGCTCACATCTCCGCCGGTCATGGTGAGCGCGGTGACGACGGCGTCCTCTTCCTGCAGGTTGCGCACGAAGAGGCTGCTGTCGGTGGACGTGCAATGCGGGACGATGCCGAAATCCAGATCGCGTGCGGAGAGACTTTCGATGACGTCCGCCATGACGACGATGGCGCTGTGTCCGCCGCAGGGACCGTTGTGCAGGAAGAGCAGACTGTCGTGGTATATGCCCCGGATGTCATGGTCGAAGGTGACGGTGACCGTGAGACTGTCGCCGGGGAAGAGCGTGGCGGTCGTGGGCTGCACGCTGACGCCGTCCGGGAGCTGCACGCTCACAAACCGCACGGGGTGCGTGCCGGTATTGCGGAGCACGACGGGACGCGGATAGGCGCGGCCGGCGAAGACGGTTTCGAAGTCGAGGAGCTGCGTCGGCGGCAGAACCAAGGTGGTTCGCACGAAACGGAGAGGCACCTGCAGTTCGGGCTGCGCGCTGTTGTCGCTTTCCACGATGAGCACGGCCTGCTTCGGACCATTGAGCGGAACGCCAGTGGCCGGAACGCGGATGGTCAGCGCTCGTTCCTGCATCGGCAGCAGCTGTTCATCACGCGTGATGGGATTGTCGATGCGAAAACTGGCCGCTTCCGCTCCCACGATGCGCGAGGCGGTGAGATTCAGGGGAGTGCTGCCGTTGTTGCGCACGCGAATCTCCATGGTCTGGTCCGCGCAGTGCGCGACGGAATCGAAGTCCGCCAGTGCGGGATCCGCGGTCAGCAGCGCATCGGCCGTACTGCCTTCCAGCGTGACGCAGATGGTATCGCGGCAGGGCGTGTCGATGATGATGCAGGCGGTGGCGGACTGGTTACCCGGCACCGAGGGACTGAACTGTATCGGCAGGTCGGCCATGCCGTTTTCTCCCACGGTCTTCGGGTATGCGCCCCAGGAAGCGAAATCCGTACCGGACGGGGTGATGCTCACGTCGGCGATGGTAACCCCGGGGAG
>JAVVFP010000096.1:0-8852 GCA_032250495.1 Bacteroidota bacterium
GCGGTACGTGAGCTGGGTTCAGAACGTCGTGAGACAGTTCGGTCCCTATCCTATGTGGGCGCAGGATGATTGAGGAGATTTGCTCTCAGTACGAGAGGACCGGAGTGAACGAACCTCTAGTGTACCAGTTGTCGCGCCAGCGGCATGGCTGGGTAGCTACGTTCGGAAGGGATAAGCGCTGAAAGCATCTAAGCACGAAGCCCACTCCAAGATGAGTCATCCCGTCATAAGACCTAAAGACTCCTGGAAGACGACCAGGTGATAGGCAGCAGGTGTACGCACAGCAATGTGTTTAGCTGAGCTGTACTAATAAGTCGTGAGACTTCCCATTTATTTTATTATATCACTGATTTCCTTCAGTGAACTTGTTAAAGACATATAAAAAGACAGTCCGTCTTCCATTACGTCATGTGAATTTGTCCATGGCGACGATAGCGAGGGTGTTCCACCTCTTCCCTTTCCGAACAGAGAAGTTAAGCCCCTCTACGCCGATGGTACTCGGAGGGCGACCTCCCGGGAGAGTAGGTAGTCGCCAGGACTTTATTGTAATCCCGATGCATTTATGATGCATCGGGATTTTTTTTGGCCGATTTCGGATTAAGGGTGTCGCGTATTTCCGTATATTGATGCCATGACACTGTATGCCGTCACGTTCGCTGTTTTCCTGCTGAATCTCCCCTTCGGCTACTGGAGGGAGAATACACGAAAATTCTCCATCGCCTGGGTGCTCGCGATTCACCTTCCCGTACCGCTCGTCATCGCCCTCCGCCATGTTTCCGGCCTCGGCTGGGAGTTTTATACCTACCCCTTCCTCGTTGCCGCATTTTTTCTCGGACAGTATGCGGGCGTGCGCCTTTCGCAGTGGCGCGCCACGCGACTGCATCTTGTTACCGGCTGCCTGGTGATGGACGTCTGGCGCGAGCGCACGCGACACGCCTGACAGTTCGAATAAAATTTAAAAAAAAAGCTCTCACCATGTAGGTGAGAGCCGATGTGCGTGAGGCGGCGTGAGGCGGCGTGAGGCGGCTCGGTCAGGGAAGCAGGTGATCGAGCAATGCGTCGTCAACGAGGAAGGGAAGGGTGATATGACCCTCCCCGCGATGATTTTCATTCCATTCCTTCACAGTGGACAGCGCGTTTTCATTGCGCGCCCAGTTACGGCGAGCAACGCCGCCCATCACATCCCAGCTCAGTCCCGATCGGATGATATCGTCCATGCGTGTGGAACCGTCCAGCACGATCCCGTTACCACCGTTGCTCGCGCGACCGATGCCAACACCACCGCCGTTCGAAAGCACGACCAGTGTCATGCCGCGGGCAACGTTCCCGGCGAAGCACTGCACACTCATATCTGCCGTGACGCTGGAACCGTCGTAAATGTTGGCCGTCTCCCGGTACGGTGAATCGGTGCCGGACACGTCATGATGGTCGCGGCCGAGAATGACAGGTCCGATTTCCCCTTTTCGTATCATCTCGTTGAACTTCAGGGCGATGCGTACGCGGCCCTCCTCGTCCGAGTACAGGATACGGGCCTTGCTGCCTACGACGAGCCTGTTCTGTTCCGCGGTCGCAATCCAGTAGTGGTTGTCGCGGTCCATGGGACTGCGTGCGGGATCGATGCAGGACATGGCGGCCATGTCTGTTTTACGCAAATCCTGTTCCTCCCCGCTCAGGCAGACCCAGCGGAATGGTCCGAAACCGTAATCGAAACACATCGGTCCCATGATGTCCTCGACATACGATGGCCAGATGAACCCCTCGGTTGTGTCGCGACCGTTCTTCGCTATACTCTTTTCACCCGCTTCGAAAATCGAAGCCAGGAAGCTGTTCCCGTAATCCCAGAAATAGGATCCTTTTTCGGTCAGACGCCTGATCACCGCATAATGCCGGCGCAGCGAGTCGTCGACCAGCTGACGGAAGCGCGCGGGATCGGCTTTCATGATGGCTCGCCCCTCGTCGAAAGCAACGCCCGTCGGCGTGTATCCGCCTTCGTAGACCACGTGACAGGAGGTCTGGTCTGAGATCAGCTCGACGTGCACCTGCTGTGCGTCGAGATACTCGAGCAGATCCACCACGTTCCCGTGATAGGCGATACTGACGGATTCGCCCGTCTCCCTGTACTCCTTCATCCATGCGACGATCTGGGCCAGGTCGGCGGAGACCAGGCTGACCCAACCCTGGCTGTGGCGCGTTTCGATACGGCTTTTATCGACTTCGGCGATGATGCCGATGCCGCCCGCGATCTCCACGGCCTTCGGCTGCGCGCCGGACATGCCGCCGAGTCCGGAGGAGACGTAATAGACGCCTTTCAAGTCACCGTCGGCAGGAATGCCGAGGTACTTGCGACCGGCGTTCAGCAGGGTAATGAACGTTCCGTGCACGATGCCCTGGGGACCGATGTACATCCACCCACCAGCCGTCATCTGCCCGTAATTCGTCACACCCATGGCCGAGAGGCGGCGGAACTGCGCGGGATTGTCCCACTGTCCAACCAGCAGTCCGTTGGTGGAAATTACGCGCGGGGCGTCGGACTTCGAAGGGAACAGTCCGAGCGGATGTCCAGAAGAAACGACCAGCGTCTGCTTCTCGGTCATGATTTCCAGATACTGCTTGATAAGCAAATATTGCATCCAGTTCTGGCAGACTTGCCCGGTCTCGCCGTATGTCACCAGCTCGTAGGGGTAGAGCGCCACGGCGAAATCCAGGTTGTTGTCGATGTTCAGCTGCAGGGCACGTGCCGGGAGAATGCCGCGGTATTCAGTCTCGGGCTTCGCCGCGATGTTGCCCTCCGGGCGAAATCGGTAGCCGTAGATGCGTCCCATCGTGCGCAGCTCTTCGAGGAATTCGGGAGCGAGTTCCGCGTGCAGCTCTTCGGGAACGTAGCGCAACGCGTTCTGCAGCGCGATGCGGATCTCGTGCCCGGAAAGATCGAGACCGCGGTTCGGCGCGCGGCGGATGCCCGGTGCGAATTCCTTTTTCGGCGGCAGCTCGGCCGGCAGTTTCACTGTCATTGCCTGGGAAATATCGGTGTTGCTCAGCATGGTAATATGCGATTGTGATCAGGTTGTCTCATTTTCAAAGATACGAAAAATGGCGGACAGGGTGGACAGATGTCAGATGACAAGAAGGAAAGAAGGAAAGAAGGAAAGAAGGAAAGAAGGAAAGAAGGAAAGAAGGAAAGAGGGAAAGAAGGAAAGAGGGAAAGAGGGAAAGATTGCATCGGGAGACATGTTTTCATTTTTCCTTCTTTCCTTCTTTCGCATGCGCACTCGGTTGCAGGGAGAGGGGGACTTTTCATACTATGCAGGTGATTCCTGGTACAACAAGGTGCTGGCTATGAGATTTCTTTTCGTATTCTGGCTGCTGCTCACGGCACCGCTGTCCGCACAGAAGTGGGAGGATGTCGGAGGGCCCTACGGGGGCACCTACGTCGATATCATCACGCACAACGACAGTCTTGTTGCGGCACCGTATTACCGGAGTTTCCTGCTTTTTGGCAACGCGCTCGGTTCACAGTGGCGTCGCGTGGACATGCCCTCACCGGCGGCGGAGGCCTTTTCGCTGCTTTCTCCCGGCGGGGGACGGCTGCTCGCCGGCAGTTTCGGCCGCGTCTACCGCAGCGATGACGAGGGGGCGACCTGGTCCGAGAGCGCGATACCGGATCTGCTCGGGGAAATCGTCAATGCCATGACCGGCAGCGGCGATACGATATTCGCTTGCGGCGGGGAAAAAGTGCTGCGCAGCACCGATCGGGGTGTGCGATGGACGGTGCTGGACGATGCGCCCGCGGCGAATTCGGTCCTGTACCACGCAGGCACGCTCTGGGCAGGGGGCGCGGAAGGACTGTATCGCAGCGAGGATTATGGTGGGAGCTGGGAGGCTGCTCTTTCGAAGCAGGACACTGTGTATGCGATCTGGCAGGTCGATCACATGCTCTTTGCGACCATCACCGGGAACAGCGTGCAATGGAATTCCCCGCTGCTGCGGAGCATCAACGGGGGAGCGCAGTGGAAGGAAAGTCCGCTCTGGGCGCCGGTGTCGACCATTGTCAGTTACCGGGGAGATTTATATGCCGGTGTGAAGGATGCTGCGCGTCTCGCGACGATGTACAGGTCCAGCGACGGTGGGGAAAGCTGGCAGCCATGGCAGCATGCGGGCGTGCCGTTCCCGCGTGATGTGTGGCAGCTGCATGCCGCCCCGAACGGCAGGAACGGTCTTCTCGCATCTCTCGGGGGCATCGGTATCTGGCGCTATGACGACGTGAACCGGGACTGGCGTTTTACTACCCACGGCCACTTTCCCGTCGGTGTCGCGAAGGTCGCGTTCCATGAAGGAGTGCTCTTTGCGTACAGTATGAAAGAACGTTTCATCGCGGTAAAAAATCCGGGTTCTCCCGGCTGGCAAATTGTCCTGTACCCCGGTAACGGGCGTCCGGGAGACATGTTTCTGCGTGGGGACACGCTCCTGCTCGGCGGTGACGGTGCGCTGCTGCTGAGCACCGATCTCGGTACACGGTGGCAGGTATATGACATTCCCGGACTCGATGCGACAGTGCAGGCCATGCATGTTAGCGCGGACCACCGGCAGTGGCTGCTCGCTCCCGCGGAGCATGAGCTACTGCTATCCCAGAGTAATGGACAGAGTTGGGGCCGCCTGATTGACACCGGCACTCCGAAGCAGTGGTTCGCGCTGGCCGAGGGACCCAACTCGCACACCTCCATTTTCACCTTGTCGACGGACGGAGCTTCCGTGTACGACGCGCAATGGAACAGGCAGGACATTCCGGCCCTGGGTACGGCCTACGATATGGCGCAGAACGGAGGCGCCATGCTGTTTGCCGGCGAAAGCGGGCTGCTGCGATGGGATGCCGCCGACGGCGTGATCGATACGCTGAACCGCCAGTCGACGTATTCGATCGCGCAGTCTGCCGGCACGGCTTTCGCCGTGGCCACGCGCGACTCCGGGGTCGTGCTGCACCGGTCTGTGGATGACGAGCCAGGACAGCGCCTGTGCGACGGACTGCCCGCCACCGGATACGCGCCGCCCACGGTCTGCCGCATCGCCCTCGCCTGGGAGGACAGCACGCTGTATTTCGGCAACTGCGGACTGCCCGGCCTGTGGCGTATCGCCCTGCCGTCGATCACCATGTCCGCTCAGCCCCCATCACCGTTTCCGGCAGGGATTACCCTCGGGACGCCCTATCCGAATCCGGCCAGGGTCACCACGCAGCTCCACGTGGACATCCCGTCGCGCATGCCCGTACGCGTCACGCTCGTCGACCATCTCGGTCGCGTGCGTCGCGTCGTGCAGGACGGGGCTGTCCCCGCAGGGGTACGGCTGCTCTCCACCGAGCTCTCCGGACTTCCGGCGGGACAGTACTACTGGGTCTGCACATTTCCCGGTGGCATGCTTTCGCGTCCCCTGACCGTGCTGTACTAGCAATTCTCACCGGATTTTTTGTATTTTGCCACAGTAGCAACATTCATTCGCAGCATGTTTTGAGGCGACGGTGCCGTCATCGTGAATCAACGGTGCGCCACCCTGCGTACATGCAACGGAGGAGATCTGTCCGTGGCCGAACTGAAGACAAAAAAGAATCGCGGTGACGTGGATGCGTTTATCGCGGGAATAGAAAATGAACAGCGCCGCAGGGATGCCGAGATCGTCCTGAAGATGATGAAAGGCATTACGCGCGTGGAACCCGTGATGTGGGGCGACAGCATCGTCGGCTTCGGGAGTTATCACTACGTCTATGAAAGCGGGCGGGAAGGGGACTGGTTCCTTACCGGCTTCTCCCCGCGAAAGCAGGCGCTCACACTGTATATCATGGCCGGCTTCTCACGCTACGCAGAACTGATGGAAAAACTCGGCTCGTATAAAACCGGCAAGTCATGCCTCTACGTCAAGAAGATGGAGGACGTGGATCAGAAAGTCCTGCGCGAACTCATCACCGAATCCGTGCGGCACATGAAGAAAAATTACAACGCAGGCAAATAGTTTCCGCTCTCGCATTATGACGTGGTGGCGGGACAGCGTATGGGACGTGGGCCCGTATTGATGCATGCGCGCCCCAGGACGGAGGGATGGAAGCATGAACCAAAGCACCGAGCGGCAGGCTCTCGTCCGCGCAGAGGCCCTCGCCGCACGGCGCAGGCGCAGGCTTAGCAAGGAGTAAACATGACGCAACAGCGCAGAAAACACCGTCATTGGGGGATGCTGCTGCTCGCTGCAGTCGCCGGTATGGCAGCCGTGCTGCTGCCGCACCTTCTGCGCGGCGGAGGGACAGCGGACTTCGACAGTTACGTCGTCTTTCCCCTCTACGCGACGGCCTGGAACAGCATGCACCCGGTGGTGACGCTTCTGCTGGCCGCGACTTTCGGCGGGATGCTGGGTCTGCGTTTCCGGCGTCACTGGTTTGCGGCAGGGAATGCCTTCCTGATTCTCCATGTGTTCTGGATGCTCCTCAACGCATCCTTCGGACCGCAGCCGATCGGACTCCTGCCGGCGTTGTTCATTTTCAGCTATTTCATCCTCGGAGTACCGGCCGTGGCCGGTGCCTTTCTCGGCGCCAGGCTCCGTCGTATCCTGCCCGCACAGCGCTGAGCGCAAGCGCGGAGGAACTCTTCCCGGCACTTCGCCATTGTTTATAGTATACGATCCTCCACTGCCGCGGTACACGGCAGTCTGCAACGGATACGGGTGCGCAGGCATCGGTACTGCGTGGCCGAAGGAGCTGATACACTTGAACTGAACAGGAGGAGCACGTAATGAAATCGTACACGTACGTGATCGTGGGTGGAGGAATGACAGCGCAGGCTGCGTGGGAAGGGATACGGGAAATCGATGAAAAAGCAAGTATCGGCATGTTCTGCCGGGAGCCTTGGCCGCCGTACCAACGTCCCCCGTTGAGCAAGGGGTTATGGAAAGGCGAAAAACTCGAAGATATCTGGCTTGATGCGGAAGACGGCGGAACGGAGTTGCATGTCGGCGAGAGCATCGCTGCGGTCGATCCGCACGCCCGGCGTGTGCGTAATACTGAAAACGAGGAATACGGATATGAGAAACTGCTGCTCGCCACCGGCGCGCGCGTGCGGCACCTGCCGGTGAAGGATGAGGGGATTCTGTATTTCCGTACCGTGGACTCCTACAAGACACTGCAGTCCTGGACGGGGCAGGGGAAGGTGTTTCTCGTCGTCGGCGGAGGATTCATCGGTTCGGAAATCGCCGCAGCACTGACCCTCAACGGTGAACAGGTGACCATGCTCGTCCCCGAGCGCGGCATCGGCGCCCGCATGTTCCCCGACGATCTTGCGCTGTTCGTCAACGACCAGTATCGGGACCGTGGCGTCGACGTGCAGGATGGTGTACGTCTCACGGGGATACGCAAAGTGGATAATCGCTATATCGTCGAAAGTAATGTCGGCCGCAGCTTCGAAGTTGACCACGTCGTGGCGGGCATCGGCGTGCAGCCGAACGACGCACTGGCCGAGGCGGCAGGCCTGATGACAGACAACGGCATTGTGGTTGACGAGTACCTGCGCAGCACGAACGCCGATATATATGCGGCCGGAGATGTGGCGAACGTCTACAGTCCCGCTCTCGACCTGCGCAGGCGGGTAGAGCACGAAGATAACGCCCTTACCATGGGCCGACAGGCGGGACGCAACATGGCCCTTCATCGCGACCATCGCGATGCCGACGCATGGACGCATATCCCGATGTTTTACAGCGATCTTTTCGATCTCGGGTACGAGGCCGTGGGCATGACCGATGCCGGTCTGCGCACCGTCAGCGACTGGAAAGTCCCGTACCGCGAGGGAGTCGTGTATTATCTCGAAAGCGAACGTGTCCGCGGCGTCCTGCTCTGGAACGTCTGGGAGCGGGTCGACGAGGCACGGGCGCTCATCGCACGAACGGACCCGTTGACCGAGGAGCAGATCCGCGCTCGTCCGCCCATCGCCCTCACGTAAGGCTGCAGGATCTTTCACCGTAAAGGAAAAACCCCGCCTCGGCGCGGGGCTTTTCTTTTCCAACGCAGCGAGAAGGAAGGACAACGCTGCGATCGCGAGCTGGCTCACATGCCTGTGGCGAGACGCACTTCTTCGAGGATCTCGCCGCTTCGTACGACTTCCTTCATCGCAGTGTGATCCGTGTAGAGGGGCCGGTCGATATCGAGATGGTCGACATGGCGCCGCACCACTTCACGCGCTTTCTGCACACCGACGCCGTTGTGGAAATCGCGAAAATCGAGCGCCTGTGCGGCGGCGATGAACTCGATGCCGAGAACGCCGCATGCGTTGTCGATGATCTGTGCGTTTTTCATGGCCGTATTCATTCCCATGGAGACGAAATCCTCCTGGTCGGCGGCGGCGGGAATGGACTGTATCGACGCAGGCGCGGAGAGGATGCGCTGCTCGACGATGAGACTGTCGGCGGTGTACTGGCTGAGCATCAGGCCGGAGAACATGCCTGCACCTTTCGTGAGAAAGGGTGGCAGGCCGACGCTCAGCGCGGGATTGAGCAGGCGGTTGAGGCGGCGTTCAGAGAGCACGCTGACCATGGTAATCGCCGCGCCCGCCATGTCCATGGGCAGTGCCACCGGTGTCCCCTGGAAATTCGCGCCGGTGAGCGTGAGATTCTCTTCCGGGAAGAATATGGGATTGTCCCCTACACCGTTGAGTTCAATCTCGACCTGTATTTTCGCATGTGAGATCGCGTCATGTGCCGCGCCGATCACCTGTGGTGTCGAACGCATCGAATAGGCATCCTGCACCTTGGTCTTCATTTTTCCGGTCTGCAGGTCGCTTCCACGAATGCAGGATGCGATTGCGCGGGCGCTGCGTACCGCACCC
>JAVVFP010000701.1:0-1570 GCA_032250495.1 Bacteroidota bacterium
CATGCGGAAAAACGTATGTATCAGAATCTTGATATCCATGCGCAGGGACATGTTTTCAATGTAAAAAAGGTCGAAACGGAGTTTCTGCCGCACGTCTTCCATGCTCGCGTCGTAGCGATGCTTGACCTGCGCCCAGCCGGTGAGTCCCGGCCGCACGTTGAGGCGGCGGCGGTAGAGGGGAATTTCCTTGATGAACTGTTCGACGAAAAACGGGCGCTCGGGCCGGGGACCCACCAGGCTCATGCTGCCTTCGAGTATGTTGAGGAACTGCGGCACTTCATCGAGATGCATACGGCGAAGGATGCGTCCGATAGTGGTGACGCGGGGATCATCCTTGTCCGCCCAGCGGGGACCGGAGTGCTTCTCGGCATCCGCCGCCATGGAGCGGAACTTGACCATGCGGAACACGCGGCCGTTTTTCCCCACGCGCTCCTGCATGTAGAATACCGGCCCCTTGGAGGACAGTTTGATCACCACGGCGACCAGCAGCCAGAAGGGGAGTCCGACCAGGATGACGAAAAGCGACACCCCGATGTCCATGAGTCGCTTGACCACGCGCTCCCATGGCTGCATGAGCGTGGGAGTGATTTCGATGAGGGGAAAGCCGTAAATCTGGTTGGTGCGCGCCTGCCCGGAGATGATGTCGTACATGTCCGGTCGAATCTTGATTTTCACGCTGAAAGCGCTGCAGCGACCGATGATGTCCAGCAGACGGTCGTGCTCGGTGGAAGGCAGGGCGACAAGCACTTCCTGTACCTCGGTTTCCGCGAGTATGCGCTCGAGCTCATCGGTGCCGCCGAGATGCGGCACGCGGGTTTTTTCGGCGAAGGACTCGGAACTGACATAGCCCACGATGCGGAAGCCCAGCATGGGGTACTGCAGCACCTGGTCGTAGAGTTCGCGGGACTGCTGGAAGCTGCCGACGATGAGCGCGTCGCGCGTCACCACGCCCGCCAGCGTCAGGCGCTTGAGCACCGTGCGGTACACCAGCCGTCCCACGCTCAGAGAAACGATCATCAGCAGCCAGTAGGCCAGGATGAGCAGGCGCGAGACGCTCGGATCCTGCGTCAGCGTGTCGTCGACGAAAATGAGGAAAAACAGCAGCACCACGCCCGCGGTCACCGTCTTGAATATGGAGACCAGTTCATCGAAGCGCGATTCCGCGTACCAGGGACGATACAGGCCGAAAAACAGAAACAGCAGCAGCCAGAACAGTCCGATAGCCACCATCGGCGCCAGGAAGGCCGGCTCCGTCGGCGTCGCGAACAGCTCCGAACTCACGCGGAACTGGTAGTACAGTGTCCATGCCAGGTTGACCATCACCAGGTCGATCAGCAGCAGGAGCAGGGTCTCTGTTTTTCTGTTCAGCACGTGTGGTCGGGGTTTACTGGGTTTCTCATTGAACCACGTAAATTAGGGATATTTGCGGACAAATCCCTTGTGGCGCTGAAGCGCGTGGGTCCGCCTTCGTCCCGCTACGCGGGACTCCGTTGGACGCGAGGGCTCCTCCCCGCCTTGCGGCGTGTCGTCGCGCGAGGGATCGCCTCCGGCGATCGCAAGCGCGCCGCAG
>JAVVFP010000702.1:0-1568 GCA_032250495.1 Bacteroidota bacterium
CTGTACCGCAAGGACTTCGGAGGCGTGCTTTCGCCGAAAGCCGCATGGCCGGTGCTCGTCTACGGCCTGCCGACGCTTTCCCTCCGCGTGCAGCGGCAGATCGAAAGCGCCCTGACCATCGCGGAATTTCTCGAGCAGCATCCCAAGGTCAAGGCCGTCAGCTATCCCGGACTGCCGAGTTTCCCGCAGTACGAACTGGCGCAGAAGCAGATGCGCAGCTATGACGGCTCCTTCGCCCCGGGGACGCTCATGTATTTCACCCTGCACAGCGATTCGCCGCAGGACAGCCGCGACCGCGGTGAGAAAATGATCAACTACGTGGCCGACCGCGCCTACGCCATCACGCTGGCAGTCAGCCTCGGACACACGCGTACGCTGATCGAGCATCCCGGCTCGATGACGCACAGCGCCATCCCGGCGGAGGAACAGGTGCAGCGCGGCATGGACCCGGGCGGCATCCGCCTTTCCATCGGCATCGAACGGCCGGAGGACATCATCCAGGATCTCGAAGAAGGTCTCGCACAGATCTGAGCAGGAAGGACGACCCATGACCACTCCCATTCCTCTGATACGCAGCACGCTGCTCGCGCAGTTTCCCTACGTCCGCCTCGCCCAGAGCACGCGGCAGGGCGAGGATGCCGACGCCCCGTTCGGTTTCAACCTCGGTTACGGGATAGGCGACGACGATTCGCGCGTGACCGGGAATATCGCGCGCTTCGCTGCACGGCTGGATCTCGATCCGGAGGACCTCGCCTTCATGAAGCAGGTGCACGGCGCCACCATACGCGAAATCACCGAGGGCGGAGTGTACGAGGATACCGACGCCCTGATCACTCGGCAGCCGGGAGTGGGACTGACCGTGCGTACGGCCGACTGCGTACCTGTCATGCTGTACGCGCCGGGCGAAAATCTCATCGCCGCGGTGCATGCCGGATGGCGCGGCACGGCGGAACATATCACGCAGAAAACCGCAATGCGCCTGATCGAGGAATTCGGTGTCGAGGCCGCGTCGCTGTACGCGTTCGTGGGGGCCTCGGCGGCATCCTGCTGCTACGAGGTCGGCGAGGATGTGGCAGCCCTTTTCCCCGAGGGCTGGGTGCTGCGGCGCGACGAAGGCAATCCGCATCTCGACTTGAAAGGACTCAATGCGCATCAGCTCGAAGCAAGCGGCATCCCCGCGGCCAATATCGAGGTCAGCGAGCTCTGCAGCATACACGAGGAAACCCTGCTGCACTCCTGGCGACGCGACGCCAGGCACGCGGGCCGCATGCTCTCCACGATCGTTCTCCAGGAAGAGATCTGATGTCCACCGCATTTGAATTTCTCGATACCGGCGCGCACGACGGCGCCTGGAACATGGACTACGACCTCCACCGCGCCGAGGCGCTCGATGCCGGACGCGCCGCCCCCATGCTGCGCGTTTACCACTGGCATCCCTGGTGCATATCCCTCGGCCGCCATCAGAAGGACGAGGAGATCGACCATGCGCGCACGACTGCCGACGGCATCGGTGTCGTCCGCCGTCCCACCGGCGGACGCGCCATACTCCATGCCGAGGAGCTCACCTA
>JAVVFP010000703.1:0-1567 GCA_032250495.1 Bacteroidota bacterium
CGAATGCATTTCCGCTGCCGCAACCGTGGGCCTGTCCCGCGGCATCACCTTCGACCTGAGCGATGCCAGCAAAATCGTCCTTACCTTCACCATGCTGATCGGTCGCGTCGGCACCCTGACAGTGATGATGGCGCTGACACGCCGTGCGACCCTCAACAGGTACGAATACCCCACAGAACAGATTGTCGTCGGATAAACCGGAGTATACATGGTCAAGCGTTTCGCCGTCATCGGACTCGGCTATTTCGGTAGCAACCTCGCCCGCGAACTCACGCGCAATGGCGCGGAGGTGATCGCGATGGACAATACGCTCACGAAAATCGAGGAGATCAAGGATGATGTCGCCTACGCGGTGCGTCTGGACAGCACGGACGAGAAGACGCTGCGCAACCAGGGACTCGAGGATCTCGACGCGGTCATCGTCTCCATCGGTGAGGACTTTGAAAACGCGCTGCTCACCTGCGTGCTGCTGCTGGAGTTCGGCTGCAAAAATGTCATCGTCAAATCCACCTCCCCGATACATACGCGGATTTTCAAGAGCGTCGGCGTACACAGCATCGTCGCGCCGGACCTGGACATGGCCGAGCGACTCGCAGGATCGCTGGTCAGCACCAGCATTCTCGACGTGCTGCCGCTCACCGAGCGTTACAGCATCCTCCAGGTGCGGGCGCCGGAATACATGGTGGGACGCACGCTGAAGGAACTCGACCTGCGCCGTGAACACCAGGTCAACCTCATCACCATCAAGCGGCGCAGCACAACGGACGCGGAGCGCGAGGTCGTCATCGGCGTTCCGATGCCGGACACCACCATCGAGAAAAACGACACGCTCATTCTCCTGGGTGAAAAGGACAGTATCGGAAGGCTGGTGAAAGAATAACATGGCCGCATCCCCACGTCAGCATCCGCCTCTCTTCTACCGCATTTTCCTCGGTCACCTCCTCGTCGTCCTGCTCTGCTTTGTCGTTGCCGTCCTGCTCCTCGACTACCTTTTCGTTGAAAGGCTCTCACTTTACATGCAGCGTACGCCGCTGATCCTTGTTCCGGTCATGCTCGCACTCATCGGCATTGCCGGGTTGAGCGCGCTGTGGACCGCGGGCAGTGCGGCCCTTCCCTTAGGACGCTTCACCGAGCTGCTCGAGAGCGATGCGTCGCCCGATGCGCTGCTCGCCGAACTCGATCGGGCGCGCACGGAAGAGAACGCGGACCTGCTGTGCGCCCTGCACGGGAGACTCACGCGGCAGGCCCACCGCTACCGGGCGCGGCCGCTGTACATGCAGCTCGACCGGCATCTGAACATCCTGGCTGCCGACGCGGATACGGCCGCGCAGCTCGGGGCGGTGCCCGGGGAACTGGCGAGGAAAAACCTGCGGTCCTTCCTGCACGCGGACTGCGATGCCGCGCCGCTGCTGCAGGGCATGTCCGCCCCCTCCGCGCATTTCGCAACCGGACTCACCTTCCGGGGTGCCGGGGGACGGCCGCTGCAGGCGCACGCGACGCTGCACGCGATCGGGGCGGACCGCTGGCTGCTGCTGGGAAATGACCTGCGACGGGGCTGATTGCCCGG
>JAVVFP010000097.1:0-8818 GCA_032250495.1 Bacteroidota bacterium
ATTCCTGCTTCGAGGACTTCCTCTCCCGCATCACCACAGCCGTGAGGTAACATGCATCAGAAATCGCTGCTCTTCGCCGTTCTTCTCATCGTCTTCGCCGTATCCGCCCTGCATGCCCAGCAGCGCGACCCCATCGTCACCGACCGTCCCGACCAGACCGAAAGCGCCGCCATCGTTCCGGCGGGCTGGCTGCAGATCGAGGCGGGCGTGACCTATGAGGAAGGGGCAGCCTCGTACCTGGGATATGACCACGCGTCGCACTGGACGACGCAGCTGCCGGCCATGCTGCTGCGCCTCGGTATGAACGACCGTTTCGAACTGCGTGTCGGGGCAGCGCTCACACGCATGATCAGTACGTTCCGCGACGGTCCATTGAACCAGACCGGCGCAGTATGGCCGGATGTGCACACGGACACGCTCGGCTTCGAACCATTTTCGCTCGGCATGAAAGCCGCGCTCAGCGAAGAGAATGGCCTCATCCCGCAGGCGGCGGTCATCGCGACCGTGGGTATTCCCGGACTCGGTGCGGACTGGTTCAACATCCGCTGGCCGGCGCCGGAAATCCGCCTCGCCTTCGCACACACACTCTCGGACGTCTTTTCCCTCGGCTACAACCTCGGCATCGCCTGGGACGGCAGCTGGTCTCCCGTGCACGCCGGGTACTATTCGCTCGTTCTCGGCGCGGGCGTCACCGAGAGGATCGCCGCCTACGCGGAGTTGTACGGCGACCTGCCGGGCGACATGTCCGCGCTGCACCGCGCCGACGCGGGATTGACGTTCCTGCTCAATCCCGACCTGCAGCTCGACCTCTCCGCCGGCATGGCCCTCAGCGAACCCGACGTGCGCATCGCGCATTACCGCATGGACAGCTACGTGGGCGCGGGCGTTTCCTGGCGTGTTCCGCTTTTCGCTCCCGCGAAGTAAATTGCGCTCCCGATCCCACACGAATCCGTATCACCACGCAGTCACAGAATTCCGAAACATGAAACGCATCCTCCTCCCCCTCTGCCTTTTCCTCCTTCCCTCGTTCCTTCACGCGCAGCAGTGGTCACCGGATCGGCCGGGACGCTCTGTTGCGCCGTCCACCGTGCCTGCCGGACAGCTTTCACTCGAGGCCGGCCTGCGCTGGGAGCGTGCGGAATTCTCTCCCGTCATCCCGGAATCCTTCGCCGATCCCGGGGTCATCTATTCCCATGATATCTTTGTGCTTCCCGCCGGCCTGGTGCGGGTCGGACTCGGCGATCACTTCGAACTGCGACTTTCCTCGTCCTACCGACGCTGGCAGTGGGAATACGATCCGAATTACCTCGACGGCGACAATGTCGACGATCCCGTCATCGCGAAAACCGATGCGGGACTGCAGTTCCTCACCGTGGGCATCAAGAGCGCCCTGCTGCCCGAACACGGCATCCTGCCGGCCGTGGCCATGATCGCGGCCCTCGGCGTTCCGCGCACCGGCTCCGGCGGCTTCCAGGTGCAGTATCTCGCCCCGGACTTCGCGCTCGCTTTCCAGCGCGCACTTTCGCCGCGGGTGGGACTCACCTGCAATGTAGGGACGCGATGGGACGGCTATGTCGTCACCCCCATCGGCTACTACAGCGCCGCCGTGACGGCGCAGCTGCACGCACGACTCGCGGCCTTCGTCGAGTTCTACGGCGACCTGCCCGGGCACGCTCCTCCCGTCCATGCCCTCGATGCGGGACTTTCCTGGGCCGCCGGCGAGGACCTGCACATCGACGCCGCCTTTGCGTACGGACTGAACAGTCCGGGGGAAGAGGACGACGACCCGGATCTTTCGAACATGATCGCAACGGACCTCGCGGTGGAGATCGGTGCGTCCTGGCGCCTCGTGCTCTGGGAGTGAGCGGGACGCAGCTCCCGGAATTGAACAGGGTTCTCCCGACAACGAACACCCCGGCCCGCTTCACGCGGACCGGGGTGTTACCGTCGAGAGAGAAAAAGGAATGTGGGATCAGAGCTGCTGGTTGACCCAGTCCCAATTGACCACGTCCCAGAAGCCTTCCACGAATTTGGGACGCGCGTTGCGATAGTCGATGTAGTACGCATGCTCCCAGACGTCGACGGTCAGCAGGGCGCGCTTGTTGTGGTGCAGGGGCGTATCGGCGTTCGCGAGCGGGAGCAGTTCGAGCTTGTCCTCCGCGTTGAGCGCCAGCCAGCCCCAGCCGCTGCCGAACAGCGTGACCGCGGACTTGGTGAACTGCTCTTTGAACGCGTCGAAGCCGCCGAAGTCGCGGTCGATCAGTTCAGCGATGCGTCCGGTGGGAACGCCGCCGCCGTCGGGCGACATGCAGTTCCAGAAAAAGGTGTGATTCAAGATCTGCGCCGTGTTGTTGAACAGCCCGGTGTTTCCATCCGCCGCCGCGCGGGCGATGGCGTCCTCGAGAGGCATGTCGTCGAACGGCGTATCCTTGATCAGCTTGTTGGCGTTGTTGACATAGGCGGCGTGATGCTTGCCGTGATGATAATCGAAAGTTTCCTCTGTCAGGAAGGGTTTGAGAGCGTCCTTGGCGAAAGGCAGATCGGGAAGTTGAAATGCCATGATATCCTCCTTTGTAATAGTGAGAGTCAGTTCCTGATTTCCACGCCGCCCATGACGGCCGTACCGCGGATGACCAGGCGTTTACTGACGGCCGCGCTTCCACGCGCCTTGTTTTCATAGCCGCCGATGAAGGCGGAACCTTCCATGATGACTGTCCAGTCGTCGGGAATGCGCAGTTCGGCTCCGCCGATGAGGACGAAGATGTCGAGCACCGCCGTGTCCCCGTCCCCCATGTCCGCATCACGCAGGTCCACCTCATGTCCCCCGAGAATGGCACTGATGCTGCCGCCCTTGAACTGCTGTGACATGCTGCGCTGCTCGAGTCCCCCGAGCACCGCGGTCCCGGTGATCACTTCTCCGCCCTCCGCCTCCCGCATCCCCACGTCCGCATCGCGCTTGTGCCAGATCAGGGAAGCGCCTGCGATCACGAGCAGCAGCGGCCAGAAGTCCCACAGGTCAATATCCACCACATCCATGCGGTTGAGTACCATGACCAGTCCGACCACCGCGATGAGTCCGCCGAAGCTGCGGCCTGCCCGGCTGCCGGGTTCGATGAGTTTGACCGCGCCGAAAGCGATGAGCAGCACGGGCCAGAAACGGACGACGGAGCCTGCGTCGATGATGTCGAAATTGCCGAGCGTGAGAAGCACACCGAGCAGAAGCACGATGACGCCGATGACGCTGCGGGAAGTGAGGGTAAAGGATTTGCTGTTCACTGCTGTTGTACTCCGGTAACTGAAACGATCTTTCTCTTCATACGGGACCACGGCAGCGTTGTTGCGTCCCGCACGGACGTCACACGCTCAGGTGGACGTCGCGCGCTTCTGCGGACGTCACACGCTCAGGCGGACGTCGCGCGCTCAGTTGTTCTGCTGGAAGAGATGGACGTCACGCTGCGGGAAAGGGATGGAAATTCCTTCCTCGTCCAGTCGCAGCTTCATGCGCTCGGTGATATCGAAGTACACATCCCAGTAGTCCGCTGTTTTCACCCAGGGACGCACGACGAAGTTGACGCTGCTGTCGGCCAGTTCCATCACGGCGATGGTGGGAGCGGGATCCTTGAGCACGCGATCGTCGGCGGTGACAACCTGCGTCATCACTTCCTTGGCCTTTTTGAGGTCGTCCCCGTAGCCGATGCCGAAGACGAAGTCGATACGGCGTGTTTCTTCCGCGGAATAATTGGTGATGGGACTGCTGGTGATCTGTGCGTTCGGCACGATGACGCGCTTCTTGTCCGGCGTGAGCAGCACAGTGGTGAAAATGGACACTTCCTGCACACTGCCACTGACGCCGCCGGCTTCAACATAGTCCCCCGCCCTGAAGGGCCTGAAGACGATGAGCATGACACCGGAGGCAAAATTCGACAGCGACCCCTGCAGCGCGAGTCCGATGGCCAGTCCCGCGGCACCGACAATGGCCACAAGCGATGTCGTTTCCACACCGAGCTGTCCGAGCGCGGCGATGAAGACCACCGCCATCAGCAGGGCGGTGATAATGCTCACGGCGAACTTCCGCAGCGTGTCGTCCACGCCTTTCCTGACCATGAGCTTGCCGGTGAAGCCGCCGATCATTTTCACGACGAGGCGTCCCAGCACCACGATAATGATGGCGATCGCGATATCGACGGCGTAGAGCCGAACCGCATTTTCGAGGTACGTCCAGATGTTCTGCATGCGATGTCCTCCTTCTACGTGATCTAACAAGTGAATCCCTGCCGGCCGCTTCAACAACCTCCCGCTTCCAGCCTCTCGGTCGCAGGCCGTTCCCTCACGGCTCCTTCCGCAGCGACTCCTTCCGGAGCGGCTCCTTCCGGAGCGAAGCGAACGGGGCCGCTACAGCGGCTTGAAATCGTAGCTGCGGTACCCGATCTCCTCGTCCGCGATATTGCGATCGTAATCCACCCACACGCGGGATGGAAAGTGGTAGAGGGAATCGAATTCGAGCTGGAAATCCGCGACGGCGGCGGCGTCGATGTCCTCGACGAAGTCGAAGAGCGCGCCGACGCTGTGATAATCCCGCAGCTGCGTCGCCGGGAGCATGCTGCTGTCCGCGAGCAGCATGCCCGCGAACAGCGTGTCGCCGCGTATGGTGAGGCGAACAGGCTGTCCTCCGAGAATACAAAAACACAACCGTTCCTGTGTTAGTTCATAATCGTGATGATCGAGTGCGAGCCACGCCGCGCGCTCACGCGTGATGGCGTCGCCGTCACGCGGCACGAGGGTGCTCTCGTCATCGCAGCCTGTAAAGAGAAAGGCACAGAGGGCCAGGACACAGAGTCGCATACATACTCCTCTCTTGGGCGCTTCGCGCCGGTTTTTTTTCGGTTGCGTTCCATGTGCGTGAAGCACGATACATCAGAATTTCCTTCGCAGTCCGGCAAATCCGCGCCCTGTTTTTTTCTTCCCCGCGACATAGGTGGCACGGAAGCTGCGCATGGCACCGGGATCACCGATGACGGTGATGCGGTCGCCGTTTTCGAGCACGGTGCTTCCGCGCGGGACGAGGACTTCCTCTCCGCGATGCAGCCAGGTCACCAGGCAGCCCTCGGGCATTTTCAGCTCCCGCAGCGAATGTCCGACCATGGGAGCGGTTTCGCCGTCGTCGCGGACGGTGAGGGACATCGAGCGGTCGTCGTGCAGCAGGGCCTCCTTGAGATCCTCCGTCGAGCGTGCGCCCTCCCACGCGGTCATGAAATCCACGTCGTCCACACGCCCGGCGATCTGGGCGAGTATGCGCAGATGCTGGCCCGGATTGCGTTCAGGACTGACGAGGAAAAAGGTCGCGGCGACGTCCTCCTCCTCGTCCTTCCCCGTGAGGGGATTGTTGAAACAGATATGTATGCCCTCCCGGGCGCGGACGAGTATCATTTCCGCCTCCTCTATGCCGTCCACGCGCAGGTGCGGCAGCGCGACCCCGTGCGTGACCGGAGTGGCGCCGATGCGCGTGCCTTCCATGAACTGCTGCCGGATTTCCGCCGGCGTATGGGGTACGATGTGCGAGAGCCAGCCGGAGACCTGGTCGACGACGCTCTCGAAATCCACGTGCTGCTTGAGATCGATGACCATGCTGCGGGCGACGATCTGGTCGAAGGGATCCTCCTCGCGCAGACCTTTCTCCTTCATGATGCCGCGCAGTTCCGAGTCGAGTCCATCATAGCGGGAGCGGCCGAGTCGCTCGAACACGTGGTATATGGCTCCCGTCCTTCCGATGCGTCCCTTCGCATACCATGCGTACCACGCGGCGCCGGCCGCCACGAGTCCCGCGGTGAACAGTATGGAGATGCCCCCCATGTTCACGATGAGCACCAGTGGGGAAAAAATGCCGATGATATGCAGCCAGGGATACAGCGGCGACCGGTAGCCGGGATCGTAGCTCTCGATGCGACTCTCGCGCATGACGATCACGGCGAGATTGACCAGGGCGAACATCAGCAGCTGGAAGGCGCTGGCGAGCTTGGCGATGCCTGCCGCGTCGAGGAAGAGCAGGATGAGCACGATGACGCCCAGCGTCGCCAGTATGGACACCATCGGAGTCCCCCGGCGGCTGAGGCGATAGAAGATCCGCGGCATCAGGTGGTCGCGGGCCATGGCCAGCGGGTAGCGGGACGCGCTGAGCATCCCGGCGTTGGATACGGAGATGAAGGCGGCGAGCGCCGCGAGCGTCGATTTTCCGACCCCGCTGGTGCCACCGAGCAGCAGGATGACGGGCCGCGGTGGCGACGGGTGTCAGGTCACCGGCCAGTTCCTCCATCGGTACGACGCCGACCATGACGACGGTACCGAGCACATAGATCAGCAGGGCGCTGCCGAGCGCGAGGAAAACTCCGAGCGGAAGGTTGCGCTCCGGGTCCTGTACCTCCTCGGAGAGGCTGGCCACCTTGGTCACTCCCACGTAACTGATGTATACGAGTCCCGACGTCGAGAGCAGGGCGCCCGTCCCTGCGTCGAAAAAGCCGCTGAAATGCGCCGCGTGCAGTTCCGCGCTTCCGCCCCCGATGAACACGGCGAGCAGTCCGAGAAGGAACACCACGAGGAAAACCTGGAAACGACCGCTTTTCCCCGCACCGAAAATGTTCAGCACGGCGAGCGCCACGGCCACGGCCACGGCGAAACCGATCATCGGCAGTTCCGGGAAGAACAGGCCGATGTAGGCCCCCATGCCGACCAGCGCGAAGGCGACCTTCAGCACCAGCGCGAGCCAGGTGCCGAGTCCCCCGATCATCCCGGTCACCGGTCCCAGCGTGCGGTCGAGGAAGTAGTATACTCCCCCGGCGCGCGGCATGGCCGTCCCGAGTTCGACGATGCAGAACATGGCGGGAATGAGGGGAATTGCCGCGATAACGTATGCGAGTATCATGGCGGGTCCGGCCTGCGCGGCGGCAATGCCGGGCAGGAGGAAAAAGCCCGCGCTCAGCGTCGTCCCCGTCGCGATGGCATAGACATCGAGGAGCTTCAGTTCCTTGTTGAGCCGACGCTGTTTACTGACTTCGTGCAATGCAGTCTCCCGATCATGAACCATGCGGACGCTGCCGCGTGCTGCGGTGCGCCGAATCCGTTACGTGCCGATGTCCTCTCGCTTCATTATTCACAAATGAGTGTAAAAATGCAACTTCCCGTAGCCGCCGCGCCTCCCGGTCTGCGCCTCTCAGTCTATGCCCCGTGACTCTCAGGTTGCGCCGTCACCGAGACAGGTACCCACGCCGCGCGCGCTGCGCAACCACGGGTGGTCGAGCGGCACGGTCCTGCGCTTGCCGACAACATCCTCGAGGGGCACCGCGACGGCGGTGTCCCCGCGTGCGGCGACCATGATGCCGAATCGCTCCTCACGGATGAATTCCGCGCAGGCGGTACCGAGGCGCGTCGCGAGGAGGCGGTCATAGGCCGTCGGCGCCCCGCCGCGCTGCAGGTGGCCGAGTATGGTGACGCGGGATTCGAGACGGGTGCGCTTTTCGAGTTCACGTGCGAGGTGCATCGTGCCGCCCGCAGTCTCGTCGTCGCTGCTGACCGGGTGCGCGCCTTCGGCAACCACGACGATGGAGAAGTTCTTGCCCCCGCGACTCCGCCGGAGTATGCTGGCCGCGACGGTATCGAGATCGTAGGGAATTTCCGGGATGAGGATGACGTCCGCCCCGCCCGCCACGCCGGCGCCGAGTGCCAGCCAGCCGGTGTTGTGCCCCATGACCTCGAGGACGATGATGCGGTGATGGCTGTGCGCCGTGCTGTGGAGGCGATCGACGGCTTCGGTGGCGATGTCCAGCGCCGTGTCGAAACCGAACGTGATATCGGTTCCCGCGAGATCGTTGTCGATGGTTTTCGGCAGGGTGACGATGTTGAGTCCCTTCTGCGAAAGCCTCCAGGCGTTTTTGTGCGTACCGCCTCCGCCCATGCAGACGAGGACGTCGAGATGATGCTTGCGATAATTCTCGACGATCATGTCGGTCATGTCCAGCGTCTTTCCGCCGACCGGCATGCGATGCGGTTTGTCACGGCTGGTTCCCAGTATGGTGCCCCCGAGCGTGAGAATGCCCGAGAGGTTATCCTTGTCCAGACGGATGATGCGATTCTCCACCAGTCCTCGAAACCCGTCGCGGAAACCGATGAGATTCGCCTGGCCGCTGCCGGTGAGCGCTTTGCCGAGTGCGCGGAGCGCGGCGTTGAGGCCGGGACTGTCGCCTCCGGCGGTGAGGACGCCTACGGATTTCATCATGAGGCCTGCCGTGCTGTTGCATGGAAAGAAACGCGCGGGGGGGGACATGCGTCGCATGCCGCGCGATCCCCCGCAGACGTTCCGTTGTGCGGGCAAAATACGACACGCAGCGTTCGAGGGCAATGCCGGGTCAGGATTCGCGACGGGGACGGCGTTCGTCGAGGAGGATGCGGTTGCGGGGATTGCGCGTCTCACCCACGGCGGTGACGTAGATGGCCGGGGACCCTTTTACCGGACAGGCGAAGGTACAGGCGCCGCAGCCCACGCAGAGGGCGGGATCGACGCGGGGCCGCTTGAGCCAGAGATAGTCGCCTTCCCTGTTCTGCACTTCCGCCTCCTCGAAGTAGATGGCCTTGGGCGTGGTGGGACACCACTCCTCACAGACGATGCACTCCTTCGCCATCGCGTACGGCAGGCAGCGGCCGGTGTCGTAGAAGGCCGTGCCGATGCGCAACGGGGGACGCCCGCTTTCTTCCTTCCCCGCTTCAGGCACCCAGGCCTTCTCCTGCTCGGTGATTTCATCGATCGCGCCCGTGGGACAGACCTGCGAAC
>JAVVFP010000704.1:0-1562 GCA_032250495.1 Bacteroidota bacterium
CTGGTCGGTCGTTACATCTATTACGTGCACGGGGAGAACTTCAGCGCGCGGGAGCTGCGCCGGCACGACATCGTGAGCGGGGCGGATGTGGCCGTGCATGCGGGGAGCATCGTCTCCGTCTCCGAAGTCGCCGCGAACGGCCGGCTGCTGCTGGAAACGCAGAGCGGGAACACCTGGCCGCCGGATTACCATCTCTATGTTCTCGAGACCGGAGAGCCCGCGCGGCCCGTTCCACTCCCCGTCCCTGCCGGCGCGTCCGAAGAATATGTCTACGCCTCGGGCCGCTACGGCGAGCACGCCTCCGCCGCGATTTCCTACGCAGGAGAGCACGCGGCCTTTTTCGCCTGGAAGCGGCCCATGGCCTCGATGGATTCGGCCCGGTGGAAGCTGCATTTCTGCGTGCATGATTTCCGCAGCGGCAGGGCGTCGACCATCGATCTTTCGGGTTTTCTCACGGAGTACTACGCGGCGCAGGGCGGGGACTTCCGTCCCGACCGGCCGCGGGTCGCCGCTGTCGCACTCGCGAACGACGGACAGCTCGCCGCGATGGAATTGTGGGTGATGGAAATGGAGGGCGGCGCTGCGAAGCGCCACCGCGCACTGCTGCTCGGGGGCTCGACCGACGGCATGCATGTGCTCGAGGATACTCCGGTCCCCGGAGGCCCCGGGTGGTGGCGGGTGGCCTTCGATCCTGGTCCGGCACTGCTGTACGTAACGCGCCCTGATCAGAGAGTGTTGATATACGACTGCCTCGGTGGCAGTCGCGAGAGCGCTTTCTTCGATAGCTATCAACCGTGTCACGGTCTTGCCATTCCAGCTAAGACGATACATGTACATCCCTGACGGGTGATTTGTATTGATGAACTGACACGAGTGCTTCCCTTTTTGAAACTCGCCCTCAGCCAGGACAGCGACGATTCGTCCCAAATGATCGAGGACTGTCAAGCGCACATCGCCTCGGTGGGGGATACTGAATCCAATAGTTGTCGACGGGTTGAAAGGATTCGGATAGTTGTGCTCCAGCGTGAAGCTTTCCGGCGCTGTTGAGATTTCCGGTGCCGAGAGGATAGCCTCTGCGCTGCGATAGACGCCCCCGCCAATCGTACCGGCGTACAGATGTCCTTCCGTGTCCAGAGTGAAATCCGCGACTGTCTGATGATACTGTCCCAGGTTCCATCTCAGCCATGTCTTTCCCTGGTCGGAGGAACGGTACACCCCTTCTTCTCGTGTTCCGGCATAGAAGTTCCCCTGCGGGTCGACAATCAGGCTTTGAATGGTGAGGTCGTCCGGGAGTACTGTGATCGTTGACCAGGATTCCCCGTCGTCATAAGAAAACAGAATGCGGCCGGCAGAGGCGCCCGCAAGCAACAGGCTGTCTCCAACGGAAGCGATACAGTATACGGAACCTGCCGGTGGCTCTACAGAAGCTTCCTCCCAATGACGGTCCTCATCTGTCGTGCGGTGGATTCCAGAGTGACCCATGAGTACGGTTGCGTATTCCGGGATAATTCGTCCACCAATTCCAAAGTTATCCGTCCAGGCATTCCGAAGTTAACCGTCCA
>JAVVFP010000098.1:0-2444 GCA_032250495.1 Bacteroidota bacterium
CGTCGGACTCGCATTCGACGGGAACATGGAAAGTCTACCCGGGGAGTTCATCTTCGCGCCGGACAGGGGCAATCGCACGATCTCCGTGCATTCGGAGGGAATTCTCGAAAGCCTGCGACATGTGTACGACGCAAGGCGCATCGTCTCCGAGATCGAATCCAGCCGCGAGGCACCGTAACAACGTTTGAGGAGAATCGAATGACATACATGAAACGAACGCTGAGGCTGGTGGCGCTTCTCCCCGATTGCGGAAACCTCCGAATTACCGCGCGAGCAGCATCGCCATTTCGCCCGGCGTATGCACGGGCATTTCACAGGCGAAGTCCCTGCACACCCAGGCCGTCGGCTTACCGTCGACGGCAGTATTGTTCGCAGTGAACGGGGAGATGCCCGTAAGCGCGAGGCTGTTTGCGGGCGTGTGAAGCAGCACGACGCTGCGCGGGAGGTAATGGCGCCGGAGCTCGGACCGCAATGCCGAGGCAGCTTCTTCGGATGCGGCGGCAATGACGATTTCCCGGCCCGGATTCCGTGCGAAATCCCATGCCATGAGCAGCACCGTGCTGCCGGTCGGCGCGCGCTGAACCTGCGTACCGAACGCGTGAACAATGGATTCACCGCGCCGGGACAAATCGTTGCGTCCCGTCATGCGCCCGAGACGAAGCAGCGTCAGTGCAGCCACGCTGTTGCCGGAGGGGAGTGCACCGTCCTGCGCCTCCATGCTGCGTACAAGCAGCTGCTCGGCGTCCCCGGCCGTGAAATACAGGCCGCCGCTGTCGCTGTCGCTGAAACGCAGCAGCATGGCGTCGGCGATGGCGAGTGCCTGCTGCAACCAGTGCGTCTCGAACGTCGCATCGTACAGCTCGAGCATCCCCTGCATGAGAAACGCGTAGTCCTCGAGGAACCCCGGGATACCCGCCTCATTGCCACGCAGGCGGCGCAAAAGCGTTCCATCACTGCGCAGCATGCGTTCGGTCAGCGACGTCGCAGCGCGGACCGCCATGCCGGTAATCGCCTCGTCTGCGAAGACGCTTCCGGCACGCGCGAGGGCGGAGACCATCAGTCCATTCCATGACGTGAGTATTTTGTCGTCAAGTGACGGGTGAACGCGAAGGGCGCGCTCCTGGAACAGCGCCCGCTTCGCCGCGGCGACACGCGCGGCGCCTTCCGCGGACGAGAGGTCATGTCGGCGGCACCATTCCTCATGATCGACGGCGATGTGCAGGATGTTCTGTCCCTGTTCGAAATTACCGGCGGCTTCCACGCCGAAATACTCCGCGAGCATGGTGGCGTCCGAGCCGACGATGTCGTCGAATTCTTCCCGCGTAAACACATAGAATTTTCCTTCCACGCCTTCGGTGTCTGCGTTCTCCGCAGAATAAAACATCCCGCGTTCGTCCGTCATATCCCTCCGCACGTAGGTGATGAGTTCCTCGGCGATCGTGCGATAGATATCCTTTCGCGTAAGCTGGTAGGCGTCCACGTACGCGTCCAGCAGCAGTGCGTTGTCATAGAGCATTTTTTCGAAATGCGGGACCAGCCACTTCCTGTCCGTGGAGTAGCGGCAGAAACCGCCGCCGAGATGATCCCACAGGCCGCCGCGGTACATGCGAAGCAGGGTGTGCTCCACCATCGTTCGCAATTCGTCGTCACGCGTGTCCGCGGCGCGGCGAAGCAGGAAACGGAGCGTGTGTCCCATGGGGAATTTCGGTGCTGCGCCGAAACCGCCGTACACGCTGTCGTAGTTGCTGCGGAAGCCGTCGACGGCCCGTTCGAGAATATCTTCCGGGATTTCATCTTCCGAGGCACGCAGAGCGGCCGCGAGCTGCGTTTGCAATTCCTCGGCGATGCCCGTGATTTTGTTCCGATCCTCTATCCATGCCTCACGCAGTGCGGAGAGCACGCGCATGAATCCCGGCCGTCCGAAACGGTCATCGGGAGGGAAATACGTGCCGGCGTAAAACGGCTTCCTGTCCGGTGTGAGGAATACCGTCAGCGGCCATCCCCCGCTTCCCGTCATCGCCTGGCAGACCGTCATGTATATATCATCGATGTCGGGACGTTCTTCCCTGTCCACCTTTATAGATATGAAATGCTCCGCGAGAAATTCCGCGACCGCGGGGTTTTCGAAGGACTCGTGTTCCATGACATGACACCAGTGACAGGTCGAGTACCCGATGGAGAGGAATACCGGCTTGTCCTCGCTACGCGCGCGCGCGAAAGCCTCGTCGCCCCACGGATACCAGTCCACGGGATTCCGGGCGTGCTGCAGGAGGTAAGGACTGGAGGTGAATACGAGGCGATTGAATTCTTTCCCGCCGTCGGGTGGCAGCGTGGAGAGATCGGGAAAATCGAATGTGCCGTCGCGGCGTTTCTGCGGGAGCTGCATGGGTACCTTTCTCTGTTATCCTTCCCACTGCAACATTCCGCTGCTGCGGAGGATTCCC
>JAVVFP010000098.1:2544-8775 GCA_032250495.1 Bacteroidota bacterium
CGGGTCGGGAGGATTCCCCGGGTCGGGAGGATTCCCCGGGTCGGGAGGATTCCCCGGGTCGGGAGGATTCCCCCGGGTCGGGAGGATTCCCCGGGTGCGGCATCGGTGCGGCATCGCATGCTGTCCCTGCAGTTGGAACGCCGCGTACTGCAGTCCCGTTTGCCAACACGGGCATCGCGCCGTAGATTGTTGCAGGTTACCGTGGAAGGATTATGAAACGCATCACTCTCCTCGCGCCGGTGTCGCTCATCGCCGCAACCCTGTTGTTTTTTGCTACGCTGCCATTCGAGCATCACTTCGGTCTCGGCTTGCTGCATGCCTTTGCCGAGGCGGCGATGATCGGGGGCCTGGCGGACTGGTTTGCCGTGGTCGCGCTGTTCCGTCATCCGTTCGGTTTGCGCATCCCGCATACGGCGATCATACCGAAGCACCGTGCGAAACTGACCACCGGCATCATAGACATGGTGCAGAACAGGTGGCTGACGAAGGAGACAATACTCGAACGTATCGCTTCGTGGAACATGTCGTCCACGTTGCTGTCAATACTGTCCGGCGACGGCAGCCGTGCCCCGGTGCTTCGTTTCCTGCGTTCCGCGCTTACGGAAATACTGCGTGATGTAGATGATGACCGTTTCGCCCGTGGCCTGTTGTCACTGCTGCGGCGGCAGATACAGACCGACGACCTCCTGCGCTGGCTGCAGGTCGCGGGAATGAAAGGAATGGAAGGCGGGTGGCACCGGGTGCTGTTCACGCACGCCATCGGCCAGGCGGCCGGTTGGCTGGAAACGCCAGAAATCCGGCGCGTCATCATTGGTCACCTGCAGCACATCGCCGAGGAATACGCCGACAATCCCGTACGTCGGCTCGGGAAATGGGTGGCGGAGAGTACCAACACGCTGAATTACGAAGATCTTGCGACAGCCATCGTCGGTACGCTCAACGATGAGCTGCGGCGTATGCAGAGTGATGACACCCATCCTGCACGCGACGATTTCGAACGCTGGCTCGACACCGCGATGAAGGAACTCCGGGAAAACGGCGCGCTGCGGTCCCACGTGGAGGCATGGCGTGAGGAGATGCTGGACGGTGAAGGAACCCCGGAACTGCTGCGTCGACCGATCGCACGTGCGCGAAGCTGGGCACTCGACGACCTGGGGAGCGAGGACTCGGTGATCATGCAGCAGATCGGCAGTGTGCTCCAGCGCGCGGAGCAGCGCTTTGCCGGGAATCCGGAATCGCAGCGGCGGCTCGACAGCTGGATCAAGGAGAAAATCGCCGAACTGGTCGAACGGTACCACGGGGAGATCGGGGCCCTCGTGGAAAGAAACCTCGCCCGTCTCGACGATGCGCAGCTTGTCCGACAGATAGAGGAAAAAGTGGGTGGGGACCTGCAGTATATCCGCGTCAACGGGGCTATCGTCGGGGGACTGGTCGGCGCGCTGATATACCTTTTCAAGCACTTCGTCAGCTGAGCACACCGTCATGCACCTGCATTCCGTAGACAGCATCGAAATCCCTGAACTTGGACCATATCGGACGCTCCGGGCGCGAACGCAGCACTGGCAGCGCGACGTTTTCGTCGCGGAAAGTGCCAAGGCGGTACGCGCCCTTCTGGATTCTGAAATCAGGGTGCTGTCGCTGCTGCTGAACGAGGAATGGCTCCGTACTCTGAACGCCGATCTCGCTGCTCCGCGCTTCGCGGACACGGCGGTGTACGTCGCATCGGACAGCATGCTCGAAGGAATTGTCGGCTTCCCGCTGCATCAGAAGCTGCTCGCCCTGGCAGCCATTCCTGAAAACCCGCCGCTGGAAGCGCTGCGCGGAGATCGTGAAGGAGTCGGACTGCATGTCGCGCTCGAGGGACTCGCCGACGCGGAAAACATGGGGATGATACTGCGGAACTGTGCGGCGTTCGGCGTGGACGGCGTGCTGGTGGGACCGGACTCAACGAGCCCGTACCTGCGGCGCAGTGTCCGGGTCTCTCTCGGTAACGTGTTCTCCCTGCGGATTCATCGTGCGGAGAACCTGCATACGGCGCTCAAGACCTGCCGTGACCGTTTCGGCTGGCACGTAGTCGGGACGACGCCGCGCAGCGGCTCACCGGCGCTCGCAGACCGCGTGCGCGAAGGACGGGAGGTCTGCCTGCTCTTCGGGAGCGAGGCGGAGGGATTGACGCCGGAGGCGCTCGCGCTCTGCGACGAATACTTCTCCATCCCCATGTACGGCGGTGTGGACTCGATCAATGTCGCCAACGCCGTCGCCGTGTCGCTGTATGAAGCGACACGGCGCGGCGCGTGAGGATAGTAAAAAGGGGGGGGGGTAAACGCCGGAAGGGATCAGAGCGCCTTTTTCGCGGCCTGCAGTACTTCCTTGCTGCCCTTGCTCTGGAGGAATACCACGGCTACGAGCTTCTCGGCATTCCATTCGGCGTCGATCGTGATATTGCGCTCGAACACTGCAGTCTGGCCGTTACCGATGCTGACGGCTTCCCCCTGCGCGTCCGGGTACATGCGGCGCAGCACCTCGTAATGTATGTTTTCGGAGTTGCCGTCATTGTACTCGATATCGTTTTCCGTCACGGCGGTATGCAGACGCAGATCGTCGTAATCGCCGGAACGGAGTCCGGTAACGCGAATCGTGAGTGCCACGCTGTTGCCTTCCCGGGTACTTTCGAGCTCGATTTTCGCTCCGGCCGGCAGCTCCATATCCACTGCGGCCGACGACAGCCAGTCCACCGCGAGGTTGGAAATCATCTGTCCGCCGACCCAGCCTTTCGGTGCACCGAACTGTGCGGGCGGGATGGGGTCGAACAGGTATTCCACGCGTGGACGTGACCACTCGGAACTGTGATGCCAGAGGGCATCGGTGGGACGCGGCCACCAGACGTGGTACTTGATCGTGGCCACGCGTTCTTCGTACTGCGGCGTACCGATGCCTTTGTGATAGGCTTCGTTCTGCGGACCGCACGGGGGACAGTTGGCACTGGTGACGATTTCCACCAGCGTCATGCGCGGCACTTCCTCCACCTGGGAATCTCCCTTGCGCAGCGTCAGCCGGGCCTGTCCCACATTTCCGGCGGCATCATAGGCGAGGAGCTTGATTTCATGTGTCCCCTCCCCGAGCGGCGTGGTGTCGAAGGAGCTTTTCCACGGTTCTGCGGAAAGCGTTTCCAACACGGAGCCGTCGAGATACACTTCGACTTTCTGAACCCGGTCGTTATCCGTCACGGTGAAAGTGATATCCACCAGTCCGGTAGACAGCGAATCCGACGGAGTCGGCGTCTGAATGCGGATAGCGGGAGCCTCTATGTCTACCGGTTCATTGACGACACTGGTATCGCAGCCCTGTATCGCGGCGACAGCCAGGATGAACGAGAGAAACGTGTAGCGGAATAATTTCATCTGTGGTACCTCTGGAGAAGGTTCGACGGAAGAACGCTCATCCCCCGATTTTGCGCCGCTTGTTCAGATATTCGAACAGCGCGGTATCGAAGGGTGTCGCGGTATCGAGGAGGACGTAGTCGATGCGCTGTTCGCGGCATTCTTTCTTGTAGCGGGCAATGAAGTCACGCATGGCTTCCTGATAGCTGCGCTGAATCTGGTAGGGCTGCGTCATCATTTCCTCGTTGCTCTCCATGTCCCGGAAAATGGCGTCACGTCCGAAATCGAAATTCCGCTCGCGGGGATCGAGGATATGGAAGAGAATGACTTCGTGCTGGTTGTAGCGAAAATGCTTCAGGGCGCTGAGCACCTGGTCCGGATCATCGAAGAGATCGCTGAAAATCATCACCAGTCCGCGGCGGTGCAGACGCTCCGCCGCCATGTTCAGTGCGCGTCCGGTGCCCGTCGCATTGGCGGCCTTCAGGTGCTCGAGTTCAAGGAGGATGCTTTGCAGGTAGACCTTCGTAGAATGCGGCGGCATGTATTTCTGCAGAACCTCGTCGTACGTGAGCAGTCCCACCGCGTCCTGTTGCCGCATCATCAGGTAGGCCAGTGCGGCGGAAAGGTAGGATGCATACTGCAGTTTGGTAATGTTGCCCGCGGACTTGAACTGCATTGACCGGCTGGTATCGAGGACGAGGTAACTCTTCAGATTGGTTTCCTCCTCGAACTGCTTGATGTAATAGCGGTCGGTGCGTCCGAAAACCTTCCAGTCGATGCGCCGGATCTCGTCGCCGGGCATATACTGCCGATGCTCGGCGAATTCCACGCTGAAGCCATGATAGGGACTCTTGTGCAGTCCGGTGATGAAACCTTCCACAACGAGACGCGCCCGCATTTCCATCGTGGAAAGGCGGGAGACAACATCGGGGCGCAGATATGTACTTCTGTTGTCCTGTCTCATGCTCAGTGTCTATTGATCGGCGAGTGGTGGTGTGGACTCCTGCAGCGACTGCAGCAGTTCCTCCGGGGATTTCCCGAGGTTTTCCAGTTCGAAACGCGCGGTTTCAGCCATGGAGCTGTCCGGGTATTCTTCCAGGTATTTCGTGTAAGCCACGCGCGCACGCTCGAGATTGCCGAGTTCGTTCGCGTATGTGAAAGCCGCGAAAAACAGCCCCCTGTGTCCGTATTCACTCTGGGGAAATCTGTCGCAGACGAGCTCGTACGTCGTCGCCGCCTTGAGAATATCTTTTTCATGGTTGTAATACAGCGCCGCCGAGCGGAACAGGGCTTCCGGGACCTCGGGGGCGTCGGGGTAGTCCCGGCCGATCTGTTCGTAAAGCAACAGGGCGTCGGCGGGTTGTTCGTCCTCCTCGAGTCCGCGTGCTTTCGACATGAGCTCACCACTGTCGCTGCCTGACGAACAGGCGGCGAAAAGCACGGCGGTGATGACAAAAAGTGAAAAAATTGCTTTCATGGTTTTGCCTGAGATTATGGAGCAAAACAACTTATCACTTGGTGCGCCAACAAACAAGGTAGCCTGCGGTCCCCGCCGCGGTCAGAAAAAAACGATTTTTGCGAGCAGCGCGATAAGGACCGCGCCGAACACGGGTTTGATCACTTTGCTTCCTCCGCGAATGGCGAGTCCCGCGCCGGTCCATGCCCCGGTCAGGTTTGCCAGTCCCATAGGCAGCGCAATGTGCCAGTAGAGTTCACCACCGACGACGAATGCGAGGATGGCGGCGTAATTGCTCGCGAGGTTCAGCAGCTTCGCATGGGCGGTTGCACGCAGAAAACCGAAGCGGAAGAAAAGGACGAAACCGAAAGCAAGGAAGGAGCCGGTGCCCGGACCGAAAAATCCGTCGTAGAAGCCCAGGAAAAACGCGAAGGCCGCGGCGAGAAGGTAATGCGCGCGCGTGAGCCGGGCTGCACTGTCTTTCACCCCGAAGTCCTTGCGGAGAAAGGTCACGGCGGCAACGATGACGATGAGCACGGGGATGATGGCATCGAGCGAAGAGGCCGGCACGCGAAGCACTGTCCATGCCCCCGCGTAACTGCCTGCGAACGATGCCATGAATCCCAGCCCCCCGAGGCGCAGCAGCACGTAACCGCTGCGCATGTAACGAAACGTGCTGAACGAGGTTCCGATTGCGCTCTGCACCTTGTTGGTCGCCAGGGCGATGTGCGGCGGCACGCCGGCCGCAAGCAGAGCGGGAAGCGAGATCAATCCGCCGCCGCCTGCCATGGAATCCACGAGTCCGCCCATGAAGCCGGCCGTGATGAGAAATAGATATGTCAGCCAGTCGGGACTCGAGGTGTGCTCCTTGCTGTCTCAACGGAGGAAGAGAATCGCCACGCCGGCAACGGCGAGCACCGCGCCGCCGAGCAGCCCGATGACGATCAGCACCGCCAACGCCGACCACAGCCAGCCGAGCGGGGCGCGCCCGAGGGCGCCGACGGCGCGGGTCAGCGGCCCGGCGCGGTCAATGCGCAGCGGACCGCGGTGGCCTGACACGCCGACGGCCATGAAGATGAACACCGGAATGAGGAGCAGCGCCGCGAACACCGTGGACAGCGCCAGCCCGAAGACCACGCCCGCTACGACCAGCGCACCGAGCGTCTGCCGGTGGAGGGCGCGCGACCACGCGAACAGCGCCGCGATCAGCAGGGCAGCACGGGCGATGTCGGGCGTGGCCAGGCGGGTGTAGGCCAGGATATTCGGCGAGAGCGCGAAGAGGATGAGCGCGATCACCGCACCCCAGTAGCCGTAGAGCGCACGCGCCCAGCGCCACACGACGGCGCCGAGCACCAGGCCCAGCACCCCGACGGCGAGCAGCGCCCGCGACCGCAC
>JAVVFP010000099.1:0-8768 GCA_032250495.1 Bacteroidota bacterium
CCCTTTTCACTGCGGTGGGTCTCGTACTCATCCCGTATTATCACGGGACCATCCCGCTCCTTATCGTTCTCGCCGTCCTCTCCGTGGGGACGGGCATCATGACCCCGACCTGCCTGGGTCTCATCTCCCGTTACGCAGATCAACGCCAGCAGGGCGGCGTGCTCGGCATCAACCAGGCGCTGGGCGCCCTCGGCCGCGTACTCGGTCCCATCTGGGGCGCATTCGTCTTCCAGGCCATCGGCACGACCTGGCCGTTTCTCACCGGCGGCGTCGTCCTTCTGCTGGTGTTTGTTCTGATCCGCCGCACCCTGTGGTAAAATCTGCGCCGGACTCGTATTTTTCCATTACATCAGCGAAACACGAAGCAGCATCATGACGCAACGCACACTTTATCGGCTCATTGAGAACATCGGCTCGCGCCATTTCGGCAGCGAGGAAGAAATGCTTGCAGCGATTCTCACCGAGATCGTCGCGAACGAGCGTATCAGCATCCTTGGTGGACGCGTCTGGAAGCTGAACGCGGAAGAGGAGCGTTACCATCTCCTCATCGAACAGGGCACCATCGAGGCGGTCGGTGTCGGTTTCAACATCGACCTCAAGGGATACGCGGTGTTCGAGGAGGTCGCGCGGAAACGGACCGTGCTGGCGGACGAAACCAATCAGACGCTGCGTCGACACGGAATCATCAAGTACTCGGCGACCGGTATCGGCAACCCCGTAACTGTCGGGGACATTGCGTATTACGAATACCTCATGGCATTCAATACCACGCAGGTCGATTCCGAGCTCAAGTACATGCTCAGCATCGCCGGCCAGGCGGTGACGCAGATGCTCAATAACCGGCGCAGTGAGCAGGAGAAGCAGCAGTTGCTCTCGGAGATGGAACTGGCACGCGACCTGCAGCGCCGCATTCTGCCCGAACACGAATTCTCCTTCGGACGCTACGAACTCTATGGTGTGAGCATCCCGGAGAAGACGGTCGGTGGTGACTTCTTCAATTATTATCCCATGGAGGAGGAACCTGACCGCATGGGTGTCAGTATCGGGGATGCCGCCAGTAAAGGCTTCTCGGCTGCAGTGCAGGCGCTTTTCGTGTCCGGTGCGCTGATGATGAGCGTCGAGACCGAAAGCAAGATCTCCTCGATGCTGCGCCGCATCAATGCCATCAACAGGCGCATCTTTCCCAACGACCGCTTCCTCACGCTCTGTTACTGCGAACTTTTCGATGGTGAGGAGGGCCTCGTGCTCTACAGCAATGCCGGACATCCGAAGCCCGTGCACTATCATGCCTCCTCGGGACGCTGCTCAGAGCTCGCGGTGACTGGACCGGTGATCGGTCTGCTCAACGACGCGCAATTCAGCGTGACGAACACGAATATCATGAAGGACGACGTACTCGTACTGTATACCGACGGCATCAGTGAGGCGAACGACGGCGAGGAGGAGTATCTCGAACAGCGCCTGATGGATGTCATCGCCGCAACGGCAGCGTTGTCGGCGAGGGACATCTGCCGCAGCATTCTCCAGGACGTGCAGACTTTCAGTGCGAACGGTGTTTATTCGGATGACAAGACGGTCGTCGTCATCAAGCGGATCGCATAACAGGGGACATTCCCCGCAGTTGTATCAAGAATGAAGACATTTCACATGCGTACACTCCCGGCAATTATCTTCTTCCTGCTCTGCCTTTTTCCCCGAACGCTCGCTGGGGACCTCACCACGCTGACCGTCGTGCACGAGGGCAAAAATATCAAAGTCCCTGCCTTCCTCCACGACGGCATACTGTACGCCTCGCTGAGCGAGTTCGCTTCCTCGTTGTCCTTCCCGACCTACGTCAATGACGAGACGCGCAAGATGGAAGTGCGCATCGGTGATGCCCGCCTCAAAATTGCCGATGGAAATCCCTTCGTCGTCGTCGTCGCGCATCAGAAAAACACCATCAGCGAAGTATATCAGCTGCCGGTGGACATCATGCGGACGCAGGTGGCGTACTACATGCCCGTGGCATCGATGCTGCCGCTGCTGAGCCGGATCTGGCAGAAAAGTATGCTGCTCGACCGGGACACGCCGACGCTGACCGTGACCACCACCTCCCGTCCCGTGGCGCGCATCACCGGTCAGATCCCTGACGTTCCGGCGAAGGGCAGCCCGGCGAAGGGCGCAACGCCCCCGGTCTCCGCTGCGAGCAATGGGACAGCCGGCGACCTCGCACCGGCCGCGATCGTCGCGGAAACGGCCTCGGCGTTCGATATTTCCCGTGTGACGGTCGATACGAGGAAAAACGGGACGCTGATACGTCTTCATTCGCGCAAAGCGCTCAAAAAATATACCGATGAATTGAAGGGAGATCAGCTCATCGTCACCGTTTCCGATGCAACGGTCGATGAGAACGAATTGCGACAGACCCCCACCGACGGGGAAGGGGTGACCGGTGTTTCCGCCGAGCAGCTCGGGAAAAACGTACGCATCACGTTCGCGCTCAACGATGCCTACACGTCAAGCACCATGAGCAGGGACGTGCAGACGGGAGACCTCCTGGTCGCATTGTTCAAAAAAGTGGAGGTCGCCAGGATGCTGCGCGACGAAAAACAGCAGGACGCCGCGCGCAGCAAGTGGAAGCTGGACTGCATCGTGATCGATCCCGGTCACGGCGGCAGGGATCCCGGGGCGATCGGCGTCTCCGGACTGAAGGAGAAGAACGTGACACTCGGAATCGCGCTCAAACTCGGAAAGCTCATCGAGCGGAAAATGCCCGGTGTCAAGGTGGTGTATACGCGCAAGGACGACACGTTCATACCGCTGGACAAGCGGGGACAGATCGCAAATGCTGCCGAAGGGAAGCTTTTCATTTCCATACACTGCAATTCGACGGAAAAAAAGCCATCCTCCGCCCAGGGTTTCGAAGTCTACATCCTTCGTCCGGGACGTACCAAGGAGGCCATTCGCATCGCAGAGTTCGAGAACTCGGTCATCAAGCTCGAAGAAAACTATGAGAAGCGCTACGCAAAATTGACCAATGAGAGTTTCATACTCATCAACATGGCGCAGAGTGCCTACGCCCGCTACAGCGAGCGCTGTGCGGAGCTGCTGCATGAGCAGGTGGAGAGCAGCGGGCAGCTTCGCAGCAAGGGTGTCAAACAGGCGGGATTTTACGTGCTCGTCGGCGCCTCGATGCCGAGTATCCTGATAGAAGCCGGCTTTCTGTCGAATCCGAAGGAGGAAAAATTTCTCTCCTCGCGTTTCGGTCAGCAGCACCTGGCGAACCTGTTTTACACGGCAATCGAGAATTATGCGAAGGAATACGAGAAGAGTCTGAAAGAATAGGGGTGCGGGGGGAGGAAGCGGGGACGGCTGCGTTTTATGCTTGACATTGCACGGGTCCCTCGATAGTTTGGCGTCATACCGCATCTCTCAATCCCCAGGAGTACCGTCATGCGCAAAACCTTCCGCTGCGCCTGGTGCTTCGAGGTCAATGAGATATTTGTGGATCTTTCCGCCGGCGAGGACCAGGTGTATGTCGAGGACTGCCAGGTGTGCTGCCGACCCAATACCATCCACATACACATTGATGTCGACGCCCGCCAGGTCTTCGTCGAAAATGAGCCGGAGGGCTGAGCCTCATCCTGTGAGGCATGGCATCGGAGGGAGAACTTACAGACGTGCGAGTTCCACGGCGATGCAGCGGTCCATCACGACCTGAAGGCCCGCCTGCTCCGCCCGTGCGGCTGCGGCGTAATCGACGACACCACTCTGTGTCCAGATCGCTTTCGCCCCGACAGCGATTGCTTCTTCGACGAGTGAAGCGACGTGTTCGGAGCGACGAAAAACATTCACGATATCGATGGTACGCGGGACGGAACGCAGATCGGGCCAGGCGAGGATACCGTTCCATCCTGCGAGCCGGGGGTTGACCGGGATGATGTCATAGCCGTGGTCGAGCAGCGCCACGGCGATGGCGTAACTGGTGCGGTACGGTCTGTCGGAGAGTCCGACCACCGCGATGCGGGAAGCCCCATTGAGAAGTGCGGGAATATTTTCATTCATGTGCGCATCCGTTTATTTGGCAAGAAACCTGCGCAGACGGGACAGCTGTTGCAGGGCTTCGCTCCGTCCCGCCTCGATGATGGAATCCACGTCGTCGAATTGCGCCCAGTGGAGATGTCCCACTGCAGGACGCAGGACCAGGTCCGCGTCCTCAAGCTGCTGCCTGTTGCAGTGCGCCGTGGCGATGTCGCCGGCGCGTATCATGACCTCGTAAGCGGCATCGGGCAGTGAATCGCGCAGGAGAGCGGGACTGACGTCTACGGCGACGGTGCTCCGCGCGCCGATTTCTCGTGCTTCCCGCACGGGAGTGGCAGCGGTGACGGCGCCGTCGATCAGATAGCCGGTTCCCAGGTCCTCTACTTCGATGATGCCGGGAATGCTGCTCGAGGCTGCCACGGCGCCGACGGCGCTGCCCTTTCGCAGGATGCGTACCTCACCCGAACGCGCATCCATCGCAACACATGCAAAGGGCAGAGCGAAGTTCTCGATGGAATCGTCGTCGATGAGCATACCGAGTCCCGTGGTCAGGACGCTGCGGGGAATGACCCCGCGCTGCGTCAGGACGCGTGTCAACTGCAGACGCAATCGTATTTCGCGCATCCACTCCTCGATGAAGGGAAACAGGTCGCTGTGCCGCTTGCGGTAGAACGCCTCCAGTTCCATCGAAGTAAAAAACTCGCCCCGCAGGAAGTCCGTCATCCGCGCCTGCAGGCCGGCGCTGTTCCCGGCTTGCGCGTACATCGCGCCGACGATGGCACCGATGCTGGTACCGACGATCATATCCGGTCGCAGTTCGTGGTCGTCGAGAACCTGGAGCAGTCCGATATGCGCGAGTCCCCGGGCGCCGCCGCCGCCGAGCACCAGCGCGACCGGACGCCTGCGCGAAGAGGGAAAGAGGAAGCGTGGTAGTGGCATGGTCATCCCCGTGTTACTGTGACCAGTAATATAGATGCTGCGGCATCCATTCGAAAACGGCTGCATCTGCATTGACATTCCATGCGCCCTGACGTAGTTTTTATCAGCTTTGCCGAATCGTACCCGAGATCCCTGTCGGATTCCGGATGTTTCCCAGTGATGCAAGAGGTCCTCATGCGCGTTTCTTCCATGTTTCGTTTTGCCGCCATCCTCCTTCTTTCCTGCGTGCCGCTCCTGCAGAGCGCCGCGCAGAGTTCCCTCATTCACCGTGAGGGCGATGCCGCGCGCCAGGCACGGATGGAAAAGGCGAGGGCGCGTTTCAACTACTTCTATGACAGGTTGACTTGGCCGGACGGCAGCATTCCACCGGGTGCCCGTGCAAAGGCCTACGAGCGCATTCGCAGGATGCCGGCCTACGCTCCGCTGGCGAAATCTTCGGCCGCGGCGGATCTGACATGGGTAAACAGGGGCCCGAACAATATCGGGGGGCGGATTTTCGCGCTCGCGCTCAATCCGCTGCGTCCGGAAACAATGTTCGTGGGTGCCGCTGACGGCGGTGTCTGGCGCTCCTACGATGCTGGAGTCAGATGGGAATCGGTGTCCGACGATTTTCCCACGCAGTCGATGGGATCCATCGTCATCAATCCCAAAGATACCAGCGTGATCTATGCCGCAACCGGCGACGCCAGTTTCGGTTCGCGATCATTTGACGGGGCGGGCGTGTTCAAGTCCACGGACGGCGGAGACAGCTGGTTCGAGGTCGGCGCCGGGAGTCTCCCCGAGTATGCGCGTGCCAGCGACATGGCCATCAACCCGGTGAACCCGGACATACTGTACATCGCCGTTCCTGACGGAATTCGCGATCCATCGCAGATCGGCATCTGGCGTTCAAGGGACGGCGGCGGGCAGTGGGAACTGGTACGTACCGGCCGCATGACGGATATCGTCATCAATCCCCAGAACCCTGATATCCTGTACACCGTTTCGAGCAAGATTTTCGGGGGACTGACGGCCGCCCATTACGGCGTGCAGAAAACCACTGACGGGGGAGACAGCTGGGTGCAACTGGATATCGGTGTCGTCGATTCGCTGATCGGCCGCACTGCGATCGGCATCTGTGCATCACAACCCGACATCGTGTATCTGGGCGTCTCGGAAGTGACCGGTGACGGCAGAACGCCGCTGCTCGGCGTGTTCAAGAGCACGGACGCAGGCGCATCGTGGGCGAAACTGGATGTCCCGTTCGACTACATGATATCGCAGGGCTGGTTCGATAATATCATCGGGGTGCATCCTGATGACCCGGACATTGTCTATGCCGGCGGCGTGAAGCTCATCCGTTCCTCCGACGGCGGCCAGACCTGGGAGCGGATCGCGGACCAGCTCGCAGGTGGCATCCTTCACGTGGATCAGCATGAAATCGAATTCGATCCCCTGCAGCCCGATCGCGTCTACATCGGAAACGACGGTGGACTGTACCTGCTGACCGACGCGGGGAAAACCCTCGAGAAACGGGATATCGGTCTGTCCATCACCCAGTTCATCGGCGGTGACATGTATCCGGGTAGCGACGCTCTCGTCCTCGGTGGTACCCAGGACAACGGTACACTGGTATCGGACGACCCCGCGCCGGACTTCGACCTGGTGCTGTACGGGGACGGCGGACACGGGTATATACACCCGACGCAGCCGAATATCATGTATACGACGCAGGAACGTCTCAAACTCTGGCGCTCGGAGGATTTCGGCCGCACATGGACCTGGGCGATCGGTGACCTTCCCAACGAGGGGTCGCTTTTCTACATCGCCTACGCGATGGATAAGACCAATCCCGACGTCCTGTATCTCGGGACCTACCGGATGTACCGCAGTGCCAACGCCGGCCAGAGCTGGCAGCAATTGCAGACCTGTCTCTTCAGCTCGGGTGGCGGTTGCTACTACATTACCGCGGTGGACATCGCCCCCTATGACGCGAACATGATACTCGCTGCCGCTCCGGGACAGACCGCGGTTTCGTATGACGCAGGCACGACCTGGGACGTGACCACGGGACAGCTCCCGGTCGCCTCCTGCAGCGCCTTCCGCACGTTCAATCCCGGTGAGATGTACGCTACGTTCAGCCGCTACGAGGTGGGGAAGGTATGGAAATCCACGGACTACGGGAGGAACTGGGAGGATGTCACGGGGGATCTCCCTGACATACCGGTCAACGATGTCCTCAAAATCGATAACAGTCTTGTCATCGGCACTGACCTGGGTGCTTTCGTAAGCGAGGACGGTGGAAGCAGCTGGGCGCGCCTCGGCGAGGGCATGGCGACGGTGTCGGTGCAGCGTCTTCTCTACCAGGAGGAAACCGGCATTCTTCGTGCCATTACCCACGGCAGGGGCATCTACGACCTGCAGTGGCGGATCCCTGATCAGATGACCCCCGAATTCCATTCCCGTCCCGACACCGCCACGCTGCATCTCTTCCAGCCCTTTGTCTATGCGCCCGTTGTTTATGCCTGGCCACGGCCGACCTTCCGTCTGCTCGAAGCTCCGCAGGGTGCCACGATCGATCCCGTACTGGGTATTGTGCGCTGGACCGCCAGCGACCTGATCACGCGCCTGACCATTGAGGCCAGTAACGCTGCAGGCAGCAGAACGCAGACGTTCACCTTGCAGACAGCGGACGTCGTTTCCACCGAGTGGGAGATAGCACAGCCCGCACGCATGGACGCGCAGGTCAACCACATCTCCGTCGCCGGTGACGGCTCGCTGTGGCTGGCACGGGATACCGCATGGGTGTCTGTTTCCACGGACGACGGGAGCTCATGGACGCATATGCAGCTGCCGGAGACCGAGGTCTCCGTCCTCAGCGTGTTCGCAATCGACCGCAATACCGCCTGGGTGGGCACCGGTGGACCGCAGAGTCTTGTCAATACCGGAAGCGGGCATATATGGAAGACGACGGACGGGGGGCAGAGCTGGAACGACCAGCTCTACGGCATAGACTCACGCTTCGGAAACCTGCATTTCTGGAATGCACAGGAGGGAATCGCCGTCAGTCAGGGCGCGGGAGACAGTGCGGACGTGTTCCTGACCTCGGATGGCGGCGACAGCTGGCAGGTGCTCGATGCGCGACCGCTCGCCCGCATCCCGCTGTACAACACACTGACCTTCGCGGATCGTGATAACGGGTGGTTCGCGTCCTCCAACGTGTATGAGAACGACGACGCCACTATTCTCCGCAGCACGGACGGCGGCAGGACCTGGGAAGTCAAGGGTGCGGGGACGGGTATCGGCTACGTCTCGGATATCGCTTTCGTCGATCCGCTCAAGGGATGGTTCGTCGATGAGATCAGCCGGCGGGTCAAGCGCACGGTCGCCGGCGGACAGCGCTGGATATCCGCGTTTTACCCCATGTCCGGCGAACGTCTCGTCGGCGTGCATGCCGATGCACGCAGTCGCGTGGTCTGGATACTCAGTGACCGGCATGCCTGGGTGAGCGGAGACGAGGGGAGCACGTGGACGAAAACCACGCTGATACCCGCGGGTGCCATGCATGGATTGACGTTCGCTGATTCTCTTCGAGGCTGGGCGGTTACGAAAAACGGCATTGTACAGCGGCAGATCGGCAATCCCCTGGTGACTTCCGTCGCCGCAGAGCCGCTCCCGGCGTTCCTCGAACTCGGCAGTACATATCCCAATCCCGTACTCCATGCGACGGACGGCGTGATGATTCCCTTCCGGACGGCGCGTGATCAGCATGTGCACCTCACCGTCAGTAACGCGGCGGGACAGGAAATCTCGACACTGCTCGATCGTTC
>JAVVFP010000706.1:0-1554 GCA_032250495.1 Bacteroidota bacterium
CGGCAAGCAAGGACAAAGGCGAATATCGTGCCTTGATGGTGCAGGCGTTCCAGGCCGCCGGTGCCGACGTCGAGCGGTAGATGAAGTACATCAGGTACTGAATGCGATCGACGATCGATTTGCCCGCGTTGCCGTTCCGCGAACTGATGGTCTTGTCGCCGTTCAGCCTGCGGTCGATATCGAGCATGCGGCTGCGGAGATCGGTCCAGCCTTTCATCAGCGCGGCCCCGGCTTCGGGTGTTATATGCAGCGCCTTTTCCACGACCTGGAGGCGTTCGTGAAGCTCACCCGCGTATTTCTGCACACCGAGCGTCACGCGCTGAATTTCCCCGAGACGCTGCTGGAAGGCGACGAGCGCGGCGCGGTCATCGGCGGGCAACGTCGTGTTGTCGAGCACGCGCGTGGTGAAGGACACCGGTCCCGCGATGCGGCGCTCGATGCCGTCGACCACCTCCGCCATTTCCACAGAGTACTGCCCCGGCAGGACGAGCAGTCCATTCGCCTTGTTGACCTCGGTTTTGCTGCCGACCGGGGAGCGATCGGGGAAACGAAGATCCCAGGTCAGGCGATGGACGCCTTTCTTCGCGGCGGCGTGCAGCTTGCGTACGACCGTGCCCGTTTCGTCGCGGATGGTGAACAGGAGGTACGGTTTGAGTTCGGTGTCCTCGGCACGCAGCGTTTCCCAGTCCGGGTACGGCGGGGTTTTCCCATCCTTGCGCAGCTTTTTCTCCTCGGCCAGCCGCCGCTGCTTCCGCGTCTTGCTCTCTTCCTTCAGGTAATACGTGAAGGTGGCGCCGAAGGGCGGATTCTCCGCGGTGTAAAACGTCTCGCCCTGCGAATGTATACCGCGGTGCGTGGCCTCGATGAACATGAGCGCATCCTTGACCGGGAAAATGTGCGCTTCTCCGCCGAGCAGCGCTGCATCGATCTCACGCAGCGGCGCGTAGTCGTCGAGCACGTAGAATCCGCGACCGAAAGTCCCGAGCACCAGGTCGTTCTCGCGTCGCTGTATGGTCAGATCCTTCACCGCGATGGTGGGCAGACCGGATTTCATCCGCACCCAGGCGCTGCCGCCGTCGGTGCTGGCATGAACGCCGAACTCGGTGCCGACGAAAAGGAGTTCGGAATCGACGTGATCTTCCGCGACGGCATACACGGGACCGTTCTCCGGCAGTCCCCCGCCGATGGCCTGCCAGCTCTTCCCCCGGTCGGTACTGCGATAGACATAGGGACGGAAGTCGGCCATCTTGTGATTGTCGAAGGCGGCGTACACGGTGTTCGCATCGTGTGTGGAGCAGTGCAGAAAACTGACGTAGGTGCGCGGCGGGACGCCGGGGACGGACTCGATTTTCCGCCAGCTCGCGCCTGCGTTCTCGCTGACCTGTATCAGTCCGTCATCCGTTCCGACATAGAGCAGACCCTCCTGCAGAGGGGATTCGTCGAGTGCGACGATGCTTCCGTACAGCGAGGTCGAAGCGTTTTTCGCCACCGCTTCCGGTCCCCAGACCTTGCCCATGACGGGCAGCGTGTTGCGGTCGATCTGCCGGGTAAGAT
>JAVVFP010000707.1:0-1554 GCA_032250495.1 Bacteroidota bacterium
CTGTGTTATCGTGAACGGTGTCCACAGGTCGTATGGCGGACGGGAGACGTACAGCGACGCATCGATGACGGCGAAGAGCACGCCGCCGGCGTCGATCGCGATGTCTTCGACCCTTCCGTCGGGTGCAGGCAGTTTCTGCCAGCTGTTTTCGTCCGCCTGCCGCCGGAAGATCCCGTCCCCTGCCGTCCCTGCGAACAGGACAGTCGGGGACGCGGCGCTGTCCCTTGCAAGGCAGCGCAGGTCGCTCTGCCACGGAACGGTCTCCTGCACCCACTGGTTGTCGCTGATGCCGTAGCGGTACAGCGCGCCGCCGTCCGCCGCCAGCAGCGTGCGACTGTCGACGGTAAGCCACCTCTCCGCAAAAACCTCCGGTCCCTCGACGGTTCGAATATGATCCTGGAAACGGAGTCCGAGGGGCAGATGCAGCGCAGTGCTGTCGTCGCAGCCGGTGAGCTCGAGTCCATCGCCGTTTGCGCGGCGGGTGAGCACTGTCGTGCGCAGGACGGTTTCCCCGCTGCCGAGCAGAACGTCTGTGATGCGCTCGCCGTCGAAGCGCAGTTCATGCGTGCTGCTGCTTCCGCCCGCCGTGCGCGTGTAGCGGAGGGAGCCCGGCTGTGCGGGCCAGAGATAGCGGTCGCTGCCGAAATCTCCCGGGGGAGCGGGAGCGATGGGACCCTCGCTGCAGGACGCAACGGCCATGAATAAAAGCGCGAGCGCGACATGCAATGCGCGTGCGGGGACCGCCTGGACGCGGTCGCGATTCCATCGTGTTGTCACCATATCAGCACCCCGAAGCCGACTCGGAATTCAATGGCCGAGGAATATGTCCTTCCCGCCGTGCGGGCGTTGTGGATGATGCCGATCACCCCGCTGCCCGGGGAGATGACAGGAGCATCAGCGGTCGGGGACAGCCAGGTCCCGCTGTAATGCAGTCCTGCGCGCGCATGCAGGAAGGGACTGAGCGCGTACACGGAGGAAATGCCGAGAGAGAAGAGCGTGGCGTTGTCCCCGCCGAGCAGAATGCCGCCACCTGCGTCCCCCTGCAGGCGCAGCCGCTGCTCCGGGTTCAGCGTCCACAGCAGGTGCGCGCGCAGCCAGGAGCGGGATTCGCTGACGAGCGCGTTGTCGACGACGACGATTTCCGCTCCGCTGCCGGACGCCAGTGGCGTCCGCTGCACACTGTATCCTTCCCGGGCGAAGGTGGACTGCCCGAATTCCATGCCGCCGGCGAGGAAGGAATTGAGTTCGTAACGCAGTCCCGCGACGTAGACGCCCTTCGTGATACTCCGGGCATCGCTCTCGCTTCCGCGCATGTCATACTGCGCGGCGCCCGTCTCCAGGTACGCGTACAGCTTTCCGTCGAACAGTTCACGCAGGACGTCCCCGCGCATGTGCTGCCGCTCACCGGACAGCGCCCGCACCTCGTCACCGCGTGCTCCGTGCGCTCCGTGCGCTCCATGCGCTCCGTGCGTTCCGTGCGCGAGTGGCGCGAGTGGCGCGGGCGTCTGTGCGTTCCGCGCAGCATGCGATTGCGGGATTCGGGATTGCGCAGCC
>JAVVFP010000708.1:0-1552 GCA_032250495.1 Bacteroidota bacterium
CTATACGGCGGAGCCCATCCGCAACCAGGCCCCGTGCTTCAGCAGCAGCGACATCCACCTCATCCAGGGCGGCGGCGAACTGATGAGCTACTGCCACATGCGCTTCGGCAACAAGAACGTGCACAAGGTCTTCCGTGACCGCGTGGGCGGACTCGTGCGCGGCAACGCGGAGAGAGCGCTGTGTATGAACGTGACCAGCACCGTGCGCTCGCTCGAACTGCTGACCCCCACGGGCGGCGAGGAATTCTGCGCCGGCACGCCGCTCACCATCACCTGGAGCGCGGAAGGCAACAACGACTTCTCCATTTTCCTTTCCACCGACGACGGCGTGACCTGGGAGCAGAAACTGGTCGACGACCTGCCGCGCATCGTGCGGAGCTGGGACTGGGTGATCCCGTCGGATTTCCCGATCGGCAATACCTACCGCATCCGCATCGTCGACAACAAGAACATCGATCTCGCCGACCAGATGGAAGCCGGCTTCTCTGTCAGGGAGGGGACGGTGATCACCGAGCAGGTGACCTGGCGCAACGTCTGCGTCGGTGAAGGTGCGTGGTTCTACGTCCGCGCCACCGGTGCCGGCGAACTGCGCTACCAGTGGAAGAAAAACGGCGTGGAAATCGACGGCGCCACCGGCGATGAGCTGCAGCTGGAGAACCTGCAGGCGAGCGACAACCTGTCCGAATACACCTGCGCCATCACCGGCGACTGCGGCACCATCGAATCCGCCCCGGCACTGCTCAAGGTGTTCACCTCGGCGGTTATCGTCGAGGACCTCGAGAACGACACGACCTGTGTCGGCGGCAGCGCATCCTTCCGTGTCGTCGCCGAGGGTTCCAACCTCAGCTACAAATGGTATTACCGCAGTTTCTCGGGACAGAACCGCACCATCGATCAGGACACCTCCGTGCTCGTGATCACCGACGTGACCGAGGACGATCTCGGATCCTACTGGTGCGACGTCAACAGCTCCTGCGGCAATTCCACGACCAGCACGCGTTTCCTCATCGTTCCCGACCCTTCCGTCGAGGTGCTCGCCCCGGCGACATGGAACGAGGAAGTGGCCGCGGGTTCGCAGTACGCGATCACCTGGAAGCGCTACTGCATTTCCTCCGTACAAATCGAGTACTCCACCGACGGCGGAAGCAACTGGACGGAGATCACCGGCAGTGCCGACGCCGCGGCGGGCAGCTACGTCTGGAATGTCCCCGTCATCGACGCCGACCGCTGTTTCATCCGTATTTCCGACGCGGATGACGGCAGCGTCTTCGCCCAGTCGAAGCAGTTCAAGATCAAGGACATGCCCGTACGCGTCTACGCGCTTCCGAGCGTCGGCTTCAGCTGGGTCGCCGTCGGCAATCCCTCCGAGCGTCCCCTGGGTATCGAGAACAGCGGCCGCGCGGACCTCGAAGTGTCGCGCACGGACATCATCGGTACCACCGAGGTCGTGATCAGGAACGGCGCGCCGTTTACCGTCGCCCCGGGCGCACGCTACGATCTGCTGCTCGCCTACACGCCCGCGGCCGCATCGCGCATGGACGGCAAGCTGATC
>JAVVFP010000710.1:0-1546 GCA_032250495.1 Bacteroidota bacterium
GTCCGATCACCCGGGAGATGAATTCCCGCGACTCGAGTGAAATGACTGCGAACAGTCCCGTTCCGTCTGCAGTGAGGATCACGGCGGTCAGGCAGAGGCGGGCACGAGCGGAGTCGTCCGGAACGAGCATCGGCTCGATCTTCAGGTATTCTTCCTCCCTGAAGCGCAGCAGGAGTGAGCGCAACGTGACGCGCGCAGCAAGGCTGTCGGTGAGTCGCCCGAGGAAGCTCCGCTGCGCGGGAGCCGCCGCAGCTGCGATGCGCGTCCCTGCGCTGTCGTGCAGCGACAATGTACGCATCGGGGTTTGTCCCTGCAGGATGACGGACAGGGCGCTGCCGGTGATCGTTTCTCCATCACCGCGACGGAGCGCGTCCTGGATGTCCGCGAACCAGCTGCCGGTGATATCCAGTGCATACTGGTTGACGGAGAACAGGACGGCATCGAGTTGCTGTTCGTAAACCATCGACAGGGTTTGTTCCGCCTCGTTGAGCCTGCTGAATTCATAACCGGTGTACAGGAGGGCGGGAAGCAATATGAGCAGCAGCAGGAGAAGGAGGACGATGTGGAGACGCGATTGCTTCATCAGGTAGCGACCGAAGGTGAGGGGGAAATATCGTACGCCGGGCGATGACAAACAACGGGGGAATCTGGATTCCGCGATTGTGATACCGTATATTCCTGAGGATAGATACCCGCTGACATACGATCAGAGAACGGGGGTGGCGGTCACCACAGCGAGCCGGCGACCGCTTCCTCCCGCGTCAATCATCGCAAGGAGAACCCCATGTACGAACAGGATGAACATCGCATGATCCGCAGCACGATTCGCGATTTTGCGGAACAGGAGATCAAACCCCGCGCGAAGGACCTCGACGAGAAAGAGGAATTCAGCTACGAACTGACGCGGCAGATGGGTGCGATCGGCCTGTTCGGCATCGTCGTCTCGCCGGATTACGGCGGACAGGGCATGGATTACCTTTCGTATATCATCGCGGTCGAAGAGATTGCCCGCGTGGATGGTTCACACGCGGCGACCGTCGCCGCGCACAATTCCCTCGGTATCGGTCCTCTCTACTATCATGGGAACGAGGATCAGAAGCAGCGGTATCTGCCGCCGCTCTGCACGGGCGAGGGACTCTGGGCGTTCGGTCTGACGGAGCCGGAAGCCGGTTCCGATTCGCGCGCCTCGAAAACCTCGGCCCGCCTCGAGGACGGGCGATGGATCATCAACGGCTCGAAAATTTTCATCACCAACGGGTCGACCGACATCACGCGCGGCGTGACCGTGCAGGCGGTCACCGGCGAAGTGGATGGGCGCAAGGAATTCTCCACCATCATCGTGGACAGCGGCACAGCGGGACTGACGGCGCGAACCATGAAGGAGAAGATGATGTGGCGGGCATCAAACACGTCGGAGCTGTTTTTCGACGACTGCACGGTGCCCGAAAATCACCTGCTCGGCGCACGCGGCGAGGGTTCAAAAATAATGCTCAAAACGCTGGATGACGGACGGCTGTCCATCGCTGCCATGGGGCTCGGACTCGCG
>JAVVFP010000711.1:0-1545 GCA_032250495.1 Bacteroidota bacterium
GTGCCCCGTCTGTTGCAGCGGGAAGGTCACCGATGCCGGACGTCTCAGGCGGGGCCAACGCCTCTAACCATGGCGGGAGCTCTGCGCGCGCGATCTGCGTCGTTTCATCCCCGGCGGCGCGAAGGGACAGGGTGGAGGGGACGGAGGCGGAGCGCGACACGTCCGTCCCTATGTCCACGGTACGGAACATCCACGGGTCGTTCCAGTCGCTGGTCCCGCGTCCGGTAGTGACGTTCAGGCGCCACCAGTAGCTGGTATAGCCGCGCAGGTTGCGCAGCTGCACGGTGCTGCCGCGGATATTCGCGGAATCGAATACCATTGCATTGAAACGGTCGTCGAGCGCGACCTGCAGGCGGTAGGCCCGCGCGCCGTCGGTGGGATACCACAGCAGCAGGGGATGCACGGGGACGTCGGGCAGGCCGTCGAACGGCGTCAGCTGCCGCGGGGGCGGCGGAGCCGTACTGAATTTCCATGGCCGCGACCAGTCGCTGAAGGCGGTACTCCCTGTATTGCCCGAGCGCAGGCGCCACCAGTAATCGTCCTCATGCGAGAGTCCCCCGACGACGGAGGTGAGTCCGGTCAGACCGGTCTCGTCGACGACGAGATCGGAGAAATCCTCCGTCCGTGAGACCTGCAGGTGGTAGGCGTCCGCGTTCTCCGCCGCGAGCCAGAACAGGTTTACCGTCGTGGAAATCCCGAGCGCGCCCTCCAGCGGCAGGTAATGCGCGGGCGCGGCGAGGGAGGACCCGCTGGTCGTGAAATTCCAGAGCACGGACCATTCGCTCTCCGAAGCATCCGCACGTCGCGCGCGCACACGCCAGAAATACTTCGTGTTGCGGTCCAGTTCCGGCGCCTGGAAGCTCGACGTGGTCAGAGCGCTTTCTTCGATTGTCCAGAACGACATGCCCGGGTCGCTGGTCACCTGCAGGTGGTAGGAAACCGCGCCCGCGAAGGGAATCCAGCGGAAGCGGGGACGCGTCGAAACCCCGTCGGACTGATGGGTCGGCGCGAACAGGGTGGGACGCGTCTGCGATTCGCTGATGGCGAATACCGCGGAGGAGATGTCCTTTCGCGTGCTGTCGTGGGAATCACGTATGCGTACGCGGCAGAACTCCGAGGGTTCGCGCGGGATGTCCCATCCGTAGTGCTGCCGTGACGCCTCGATGTTCAGGGCCGCCGTAATCCAGAACTGCCCGTTGTCCGTGCTGTACTCGATGTCCACCGCCCGTACGCCGGCACTGGACCAGCGCACCTGCTCCGTCGTTCCGATCTCCCAGCGCTCGCCGCCGTTCGGTGCGAGAAGGACGAGGAAGGGTTCCGGCGTGATGGAAAAGGGGGCGTCGCTATCATCGCGCAGCATGGCATTGTCGCTGGCGGTAATACGCAGCAGGCAGGCATCGGAAACACGATCGAGAACGGTCCAGAAATACTCGCCGTCACCGGCGGCGGCGCGGGTGATGTCTTCCCAGGTCGTCCCACCGTCGTCGCTGAACGCGAGGAGTACGCTGTCCACTCCCGCACTCTGCCAGCGTATGCGCTGTACGG
>JAVVFP010000712.1:0-1541 GCA_032250495.1 Bacteroidota bacterium
GGGTGAGGGCGTATGTTCGTCGTGGATGAATTCCGGTCGGTATCATTGTACTGAATTCAGTACTCATAGTAAAGGGAAAGGAGATCGGACTGTCCTCTACGGGTGGACTGTCCTGTACGGAACGGAAGGCGCTGCGGAACGGAAGGCGCGCGCCGCCGGTGTTGCATTTTATGCCGGACGCAGCGATTATGACGCCATGAGCCATCGTGCGTTCCTTGCGCTGTTCCTGCTTTTCATACCCCCGACTCGCGCGGCGACTTTCGTCACAGCGGAGGACTCCCTCACGCATGTGCTCGGTGCGGAGTACGCGGCGGGCGGATTGCGTACGCTGCTGCTCGGCGCGCACTGGCGGGAGGCCTGGACGACGCCCATCACCGTGCCTGTGCTGCCGCTCGAATCGGCATCGCGGCACTGGACCGTGCTTCGCGAGGCCGGCGGCGTGCACACGAGGAAGCTGCATCTGCGCGACGCAGCCGGACGGCGCTGGCTGTTCCGCGCCATCAACCTCGATCCCGCACACGTATGGCGGCCCGACCTGCGCAAGGCGATCGTCACGCGCGCAATGCAGGACCAGGTGACCACGCAGCTGCCGTTCGCTCCGGTGGTCGCCGCTTCGCTCGAACGGGCGGCCGGACTCCCCGTCCCGCAGCCGCGCATCGTGGCGCTGCCGGACAGTCCCCTGCTGGGACCGTTCCGTACGCGCTTCGCGGGCCTGGTAGGCACGCTGGCGCCGGAAGTGGCGGATGACACCGCGGACACCGATGGTGTGCACCGCAATGTCGTCGGCACGTACGCCATGTTCGACGATCTCCATCGGCATGCAGGCAGTCGCGTCGACGCTCGCGCGTACGCGCGCGCACGACTTATGGACATCCTGCTCGGCGACTGGGACCGCGACGCTGAGCAGTGGCGCTGGCGCCGACGGTCCGACAGCGGCAGAACCACCTGGATACCACTGCCCGACGACCGCGACCAGGCGTTCTCCCTTTTCGACGGCGTGATTCCCGGTATCCTCGAGCGCGTCCTGCGTCCCCTGCAGGGATACGACAGCGAGGATCCCCGCATTCTTCATCTGACGTGGACGGGACGCCACCTCGACCGCCGCCTGCTGTCCTCGCTCGCGCCAACCACCTGGGATACCCTCGCCGCGGAGATTGTCCGGAAAAACGATGACGCCGTGCTGGCCGCTGCGGTGTCCCTGCTTCCCGCCACATGGGAGGAGGAAATCGGACCGCGCCTGCTCGCGCTGATCGCGCGGCGGCGTGCGCAGCTGCCCGGACTCGCAGCGGAGTATGCCCGGCTGCTCAGTCGTACCGTGGACGTGCACGGGAGCATGGATGCGGAGCGCTTCCTCGTACAGAGAAACGCGGACGGGAGCGTTACGGTCACCGTGACCTGCGGTGCCTCCGCAACGCTGTTCCACCGGCGTTTCGACCCGGATGAGACAGAGGAAATTCGTCTCTTTGCGCATGGTGGCGCGGACACGGTTCTCGTCACAGGGGAGAGCAGGCGCAGCGTGGACGTGCGCGCCGTCGGGGGTC
>JAVVFP010000100.1:0-8628 GCA_032250495.1 Bacteroidota bacterium
CGGCGAAGGACACCGTGGAAAATCTCTTCGGTTCGCTAACCGTGATGTTTGACAAACCCTTCGACATCGGCGACTGGATCAAGGTCGGCGACCTCGAGGGAACGGTGGAGGAAGTCGGCTTCCGCTCGACGCGCATCCGCACCTTTTACAACTCGCAGATCACCATGCCGAATTCGCGGCTCGTGGCCTCCGCGGTCGACAACCTGGGCCGCCGACAGTACCGTCGTCTGTCGACAACGCTGGGCGTGCAGTACGACACGCCGCCCGAGAAGATCGACGCCTTCTGCGAGGGCATACGCGAAATCATCCGCCGCCACCCGTACACGCGAAAGGATTTCTACATGGTGTACTTCAACGAATTCGCGGCGTTCTCACTCAATATCCTGCTCTACGTTTTCCACGAAACGCCGGACTGGGCGACGGAGCTGCGTGAGCGCCACCGCCTGCTGCTCGACATCACGCGTCTCGCCAAACGTCTCGGCGTGGAGTTCGCCTTCCCGACACAGACCCTGCACATGTCCAGCATGCCGCAGCCCATGCATTTCACCACCGACCCCGTCCCGTCCGTCACGCCCCGCGAAAAGCTCGACGACGCCATACTCTTCGGGCGCCGGGAAGCCGACGCGCTGCTCCGCGAACAATGGAGCGAGAGCGTGCAGCCACCGGTACGCTTCGAGGACCCGGAAAGCATGAAGCCCGGCGACGGACCCGCGGCGGCGCCGCGACAGTAATCACCCTTCGTTCCCCCGCGAGGAGCGCACGACGATGCGTTATACCAGTTCCATCCGACAGCTGCAGAACGACAGCCGCTATACCGCGGCCTCCCGCCTTCTCGAAAGCCTCATGCGATCCGAGGAACCGGAGTACGCCCTGCTGACCGAGCTCTACGGCCTGCAGCAGGCCCCGATTCTCCACCGTGTCTTCGCGCGCTTTCTCGAGCAGCACGCCGCGGATTTCGGCCTTCCCCGCGAACATCAGCCGCATGCCTCGTACGAGATTTCCGAGGCGCGCAGCCATGTCGAGGAGTCGGCGGACTTCCAGAACCTGCAGTCCCTCATCCTCTTCGGTGAACTTCCGACGGTCGACGCCCTCGAAGTGCTGTACGGGAAGTACGCGGGTGAGGTGCGCGAAATCCTCCGCATGTTCCTCGAACACAAGCTCGTGCGGAAATGCGGCATCACCTCCGCCGCCCATCTCAACCGCGTGGGCGCGGTGGTCGCGAAAATCGGCATGGACCGTCCCGGGGAGCAGATGTACGCCGCCATCGGCTTCATGCACGACGCGCTCGAGGATCTGCTCGACGTGGTCCGGGACGATCACCGCAATGTCTACACCGTCAACGACTACCAGGCCTTCCTTACGCGTTTCTCCTCACCGGAACTGCATACGCATATCAAGCTCATCACCAATTTCTACGACCTGATACTGTCGGAAATCCGCGACACGCTGCGGAGCGAGGACCGTTACCCGGGCAAGGAAAACCTGCTGCGGGCGATGGAGCACATGTACACACACGATCGCCTGGAAATCCATCCCTACCTCGAGAAAATGCATTACGCGATAGAGGACGCGGAGCTCGGTGACGATGCCTACGGAGCCGCGAAATGGATTTGCTACAGTGAACTCTATATCCGCGAGATGGCCATATACACGCATTCGCGCGGGGACTACCGCACTTTCGAGATCAAGGCCATCGACCTCTCGGACAACGGACACGGACGCGACGCCCTCTCGCTCGGGTCGCGCATCAAAAACCTGATAAAGCAGCAGATCTACGCCACGTACGGCTCGCAGCTGAATTCCACCTGGCACGGCGTCAACAGCCGTGTGGCGGAGCTGCAGGAAGACGCGCTCGTGCATGCCAAGCACATCATCATCCGCGACTTCCTCCAGCAGCAGTCCTTCCTCGACTTCGCCGTCTCCACCCTGCTGAAAATGATTTCCCTCAAACCGATACTTTTCGTCAAGCCTCCACGACGTCCCGCCGTACACTGAACGCCGGACGCTACTGCCGGATAATTCTCCGCGTGAACACGCGCTGCGCCGTCTGCACGCGCAGCAGGTACAGTCCCGCAGGTACCGCGCCAAGGTCCAGCGTGTGCACGTCGCTGCCCTGCGCATGCTCCAGGCGAGACGCGGCCACCTGCTGTCCCAGCAGGTTCACCACGGAAATATGCAGCGGTCCGGGCGCCGGCTGTGTGACCGCCACATGGAGAACGCCGCGGTTGGGATCGGGCCAGGCGTCGACCGAGAAGGACGACGGCAGCGTTGCGATGCCGACGATGATGACTTCGAGCGGATCCGATTTTCGGCTGCAGCCTTCCGCGTTGAATACCTCCACGACGTACATGCCGTTCTGCGTCACGCCGAGCTGCCGCGTGCGCACGCCCGGAATCTCCACGCCGTTGTGATACCAGCGGTAATCCTCCGCGAGCGGCGCGGTGAGAGTACTTCCCTGCCGCGTGATCACCGGTTTCTGCGGCAGCGGCAGCACGGTGACGACCACCTCGTCGGAGCGACCGTCGCAGCCGTCACGCGTGAATACTTCCACGCTGTAGCTGCCGGCATCGCGTACCACGATGCGATGCACGGTTTCCCCGCTGCTCCAGTGATACCCGGCATAGCCGAGCGGCGCTTCGAGCACAACGCTGTCCCCTTCGCAGAAGGTCAGCGGTCCGTCGGCGGTGATTTCGGGACGCACTTCCGGACGAAAGAACACTTCCGTGGTATCGGTGCGCAGCTGGCAGCCCCCGGCGTCGATGACGTCCGCCCAGAACCTGCCGCTGGTATCCGCGGTAATCGTCCGTGTCGTCTCCCCGGTGTTCCAGAAATACTGCACGTAGCCTGCCCCAGCGTCGATGGTCAGCTCTTCACCGTGACAGAAGGCGAACGTGCCGCTGGGATCGAGCACCGGACGCTGCGTGTAGGCGATATGCACACTGTCCGCGGGGGACACGCAGCCGTTTGCAGCCGTGACGCGCAGCCAGTACGTGCCGGTGTCGCGCACGGCCACGTAGCGCGTCGTGGCGCCGGTGGACCATGCCCAGCCGAGGAAATCCGCGCCGCCGTCGAGCAGCAGGGAGTCACCCGGACACAGCGTCATGGGTCCCGTGGTGCTGATGTCCGCGACCGGACTCGGCACGGCAACGACGAGCACGGTGTCGGACACGGCGGTGCAACCCGCCGCGTTGGTGACCATCACGGCGTAGCGACCGGGCTGCGTGACCGCGAGCTGCTGCCCGCTGCGGCCGTTGGACCAGCGGTACTGCGCGAAGCCCGGTGTCGCCGTCAGCACGGCCACGCTGCCGGCACAGAGCAGCGCCGTATCCGCGGGCTGCACCGTGACGACCGGATCGTCGAGCGTCACGAACAGCGTGTCGGACCCACCCGTGCAGCCGTTGGCGTCGGTCACCGAGACGGAATACGCCCCGGCGTCCGTTATGGTGATGCTCGCGGTCGTGTCACCCGTCGACCAGCGGTATTGCGCGAACGGCTGCGTCGTCTGCAGGTCGAGCGTGCGTCCCGCACAGAGTGCGAACATTCCCTCGCTGCTCAGCTCGGGGTTCGCCCCGGGATAGACTTCGACGTGGAACAGCGGCGAGAGCGCCGTGCGTCCCGCATAGTCCATGACGCTCACCGCGTAATTGCCGCTGTCGCTGGCGACGATGCTGCGCGTGGTATCCCCTGTCGTCCAGAAATACGCGTCGTATTCGCGCGTGGTACGCAGCACGACGGAGTCTCCCGGACAGAAGGCCGGGGCACCGAGGGCCTCGATTTCCGGCTGTGGCGCGACGGCCACGTTGATGCTGCCCGGGTGAAAGACCGGACGGACGCAGCCCTTGGACACGAGGACGTTGACGGGCTGTATCTGCAGGCTGATCGAATCGACGCGTTCCTTGATATAGAACTCGAGGTTGAGGAAAGGTCCGCCGATGCCCACCGCGATCGCATCACGCGTGCTCAGCAGGTAATTGCCGGCATAGGGCACGATGTCCACCCCGCTGCCGCTGAGCGGTGAAAGCGAGGGGATGGTGATGCCCTGCAGCTGCAGGTGGACTTCCGGGAAGGTGATGATGATATCCGATGGCTGCAGCACTCCAGGCTGCAGCATCGAGTACATCACCGGGACGGTAACCAGCTGTCCCTCGAAACCTTCGGTCACCCCCGGCAGCAGGTCGAGTATCTGCATCTGCGTCGGAAGTTGCGGCTTGTGGAATTTCAGCGTGTGGGAAGCCGATCCCCCGCAGATGCCCGCGACGTCGATGCGCAGCTCATGCTGCGCGCCGTCGGGACAGTCCGAGCGGTATGTCAGGCGGCATTCGCGGAAGCCGTCGGAGATGAATTCGAACACCTCGCGGAAGGCCGTCGAAATGTTCAGCGTGTCGAGCACCGGGTAGAACGCCCCGCCGGTGGAATCGGCGATGCGCTGCAGCGATGCCGCGTCGAAGGTGCTGCCGAGTCCCAGGGTGATCACGCGCACGTTCGTCGCCCGCGCCAGCGCGATGACGTCCGCCTCGTTGTAGCTGCTCTGGTTGTCCGTGCCGTTCGTGGCCAGCACGACGGCGCGGCAGGCGTTGCTGGCGGCGCTGGCGGTCTGCGTGATGCCGGCATGCGCGCCGTCGAACATCGCGCGGTTGCCGACGGGAAACAGTCCATTGATCGCCGTGCGCAGCGGCGCTTTCTGCGTGGTCATCCCCTGCTGCACGATGACCGACGAGTTGAAGTACACCACCGCAGCTTCGTCCGTGACGCCGTCCATTTTATCGATGAAGGCGTTTCCCGCCTTTACGAGTCCCACATGCCACTGTCCCACAACACTGGCACTGGCGTCGAGCACGAGCGTGACCGAGGGCGGACAGTGCGCGGTGGTATCCGGGCAGCTGACCGCAGCGGGCGGCACGGGAATGCCATCCTCGCGCAGCGTGAAGTCGTTGATCGTATGGGAGAGGTCCAGCTGTCCATTGCATTGTATGTCATAGTAGACATGGATGTCCGGCCACTGCACTTCTGTGCGTTTGACGTTGAGCACGGGCTGTGCGGCGGCGGGAAGGACGAGTGCGAGGACGAGAAGGACGGAGAACAGCGGAAACATGCGCATGGGAAAACCTTTGACGGGCATGGGTGAAAAACGTGCGAACCGCAGGCGATGCGGCGAGGGCGTTCGGGAAAGCACACATTATGTAATACATAAAACTGCGATAAAATGGCGTCGGAATCAAACACCGGGCAGCGCGACCTGCCGCGCACGTCCATCGCGTCCGATATGCAGCAGCGTTCCCGCGCCCGCTGCGAAGCGCACGCGCACCCAGTGATCCCCACCCCGCCAGTGCAGGCGGAGCCGCAGCGTCTGCGCGTCGGCATCATCCGCCTGGCCATAGCGCAGCGGGTACCGCAGGTTGCGGGCGTCGGGATGTGCGAAAAAGAACCAGGCCTCGCCGTGCTCCTCGCGGCACCAGAACGGGGGCAGCGTGATTCCCGCGACCAGCGGCGGATGCCGCAGCAGGTGCCGCAGGTCCCCATGCACCGACGGCTGCGCACGCAGCGCCGCCAGCGCTTCCTCCCATCCCTCCTGCGCGTGGCGGCCGGGCGGCCGCGGGATGCGCGCGAGGCAAATCTCCAGTCCCGCGGAAGCCACGCGATCGAGCGCCTCGAGCGTTTCGCGGTCGAGGTAGCGTGCGTCCACGTACAGGGCGCGGACGCGCAGGTCGCCGAAGGTGAAGAAACCGTTGCGCACGCGTCCTTCGCGCAGCACCTCGGCGTTCACCCACAGCGGCTGATAGCCGCGGAGGAATTCCGGGGGACGCACGTAGCGCATTTCGTAGCGGCCCCAGGCCCAGGGGAACTGCAGGGAATCGGGCAGCAGGACGTCCATCCACGCATCTTCGGTCGGCAGGTACATCGCGATGTCCCCCGCGCTGCGTCCCCGGCGCATATGCGCAGAAACGGCGGCGAGGTAATCGTTGAAGGCGCGCAGGCGCGGCGCGAAGGTGGCGTCCGGTCCCACGTGCACCGCGGCGTAGAACTTCTCCTTCCTTCCGGGGGGATTGTACGGCATGCCGTGCCAGACGATGTGGTTGACCCCGTGCGCGAACAGCGCGTCGGCCAGCAGGCGGAGGTCCTCGACGCGTTCGCGTCCCTGATGGGGACCCGGTCCGGGCCATCCCTTCCAGCCGTAGATGCAGGTGAAGGTTTCGGCGGAGACGTAGGGTTTTCCTCCCAGCGCCGCCGCGCTGGCGGGAATGCGCGCGAAGCCGGGTTCGAAGAGAATGGCCTCGGTTTCCGGAACGTCCACCGTCCCGTATGCGGCGAGCAGTTCGGTCGGCGCCCCGCAGCACTGCGCACGCGTGTAGGCGCCGTTGGCATGCGCCGCGGCGGTGAAGGGACGGTAGAACTCCTCGCGCACGAGGCGGGAGACAATCTTCATATAGTCGTAATGCGCGCCTTCGTATCCCGGCAGGTACAGGCTGTCCATCAACGGACGGATGTCATAGCCGTGTTCGTCGAGGAAGAGCGTGTCGAGTCCGCCCGTCCACAGTCCCCGGGTTTCCACCTCCCAGGAGTCGCAGAACAGTCCCCGTGCGATGGTCCGCTGCCTTCTCCCCTGCAGCGCCGGCGCCAGGGCGGCGCCCATGCGGGCGGCATAGCGCGCGAAGGCGCGGCGGTCGAGATGGTTGATCACGCGTCCACGCCGCGGATGCTCCCAGGTCAGGCGCATGCCCATCGGGGAGCCCTCTTCCCCGTACACCCGCGTACCGTCATACTCCGGCACCCGGCTGTCGCCGAAAGGCCAGAGCGTACCGAAAGTGAAATCGCAGCCGAGTCCGAGCGCGTCGCAGGTCTGCGCCGCATGCGCCACGGCCGCGCTCCACTCCCGCGAAAGCCACGGCAGCCGCACGCGCGCCGTATCGCCGTGGAGAGGATAGACAAAAGCGATTTCCACGCCCCCGAAGCCCTGCCGCTTCACCCAGTGCAGCTGCGCCTCGACGTCCGCAGCGGAAATGGTATCCGCGAACCACCACCAGCGCACATACGGCCGCACGGGCAGCATGCCCGCCGCCGCGCCGCTCACGTAAAGGACACTGCCACGCGAGGTGTCGCCATACCCGGCCTCCTGCGACGGCGCTCCGCCACCATCCGGCAGCAGGAGAAGCATCAGGAAGGCGATGGACAGGACGATGAGGGCGGAAAGGACGTTTCTGGACATCTGAACGCTCCGGCATGATTCGGGATCCGCTCAAGCTATGGAATTCCGCAGACAGTTCACAGTCCGCCATCAGCGAACATTATGTCCCATACGCAGCGAAAACAGCGATTTCCCTTCGCCGTCCCCGCCCCCGCATTTTTCTCTTGACAAAGGCGCATGCGCACATTACCTTTGGTTAGACATTTGACTAACCTTCGAGCCGTCATGTACCAGGAAAGCCTTTTTGCGGAAAAAGAGACGCGTCTGCTGCCCCCGCGGAGCCTGTGGAAGCTGCGGCAGCGGGGCGTCTTCCTCGGTACCAGCGGGTATTCGTACGAGGACTGGGTGGGCCCGTTCTACCAATGGGGCACGAAAAAGCCGCGCATGCTCGAATACTACCAGCATTTCTTCCCGGCCACCGAGCTGAACTACACCTATTACAGCATGCCGCGTCCCAGCACGCTGTTCCAGATCCGCAACAAGGCCCCGCACATGATGTTCAGCGTCAAGGCGCATCAGAGCATCACGCATCAGCGCCGCGTGCTGCAGCAGAACTGGCAGGATTTCGCCGACGCCATGACGGTGCTCGCCGACGCCGATCAGCTGGCCTGCCTGCTCTTCCAGTTCCCCTACAGCTTCAAATGCAGCAACGACAACTTCGCCTATCTCGACGAACTGACCGAATACTTCAACACCTTCCCCATCGTGCTTGAACTGCGGCATGCAAGCTGGCACCATGATACGACTTACGAGTATTCGCGAAAGCGCGGCATCACCCTCTGTTCCGTCGACGCGCCGCGTCTGCCCGGACTGACCAGCAATGTCGTCTACCCGGGGAAGGACCTTGCGTACTACCGCCTGCACGGGCGTAACGCGCAGAACTGGTTCGACGGCGACAACGTCACCCGCTACGACTACCGCTACGACCCGCGCGAGCTGGAAGAAATCGTCAGAAACATCATTTCACTGATAGAGGCATCACAGCATGTTTTTCTCTTTGCCAACAATCATCCACGCGCTCAGGCAGTGGAAACCATCTGTCAAATCGCCCGTGCTCTGGATGCAAGTCCTGCGCTGGCGGCACTTTAACCGTATGCGCATGCTTCGCCTCAAGGGCGTGATGTAGTCACCGCGGCACCGAGTCGGTGTTGCCCCGCTGCGCGGAGTCAGTGTCGCCTACGCGGCACCGAGTCGGTGTTGCCCCGCTGCGCGGAGTCAGTGTCGCCTCGCCTGCTGCTCGGCGTAATCGGCATGTGCCAAAGTATCTCCCAACATCAGCGCAATCACGCTGGTTAACACGGAAATCAACAAATCCGACCTCCTCCTCTTCCGTGAAAATCCACATGAACAGCGAAAATCCGCTTGCCCGCCGAAGTCCTGTATTACAGGACGAAGCCGGGCGTTCCCATTGATCCTACCGGATCACCGATATCAACCGTGACACC
>JAVVFP010000713.1:0-1530 GCA_032250495.1 Bacteroidota bacterium
GGGGCAAGCGTGATGCGCGACGCGATAGCGTCGCGCCTGGGCGTCGCTGACGCGACGCGCGTGGGTGCCTTCGGCACGCGGGGATCCCGCTGCGCGGGATGCGTGGGCGTCCGCCGAAGTCACGCGGAGCGGGACGAAGGCGGACACACGCGTCCGAGCCGCCTCTGGCGGCGAAGGACCCCCGCGATTCCGGACCGCGAAGCGGGACGGAAGACCACGCGCCTGGGCGCGCCCGCGCAGACACCCGTGTGGCTCGCTGTCCTTGTATTGCTCAGCATGTCCGCAGTGCTGCCACAGACCCTGCGCGCGCAGGCCGAGCACGTTGACATCACGCACCCCGTGTACCATTTCCTCAACCGCATGCAGCTGCGGGGCGCGGCGACGGATTACTCGCGCGCGATGCTGCCGCTGGAGCGGAAGCAGGTGACGGACTTCATTCGCGGAATCGAGGGCGGTGACGTGGCGCTGTCGGGCGCGGAACGTTCGCTGCTCGCACGCTATGTGGATGAGTTCGTGGCCGAGGATGAAGGCAGGCAGGAGGCGTACAGCGTGTTTCAATCCCCCGTCGGCGATTTCCCCGGCAAGATATTCTCGGAAAATGAGAAATATCTCTACCGCTGGCGCAGCGAAGACGGCGCGCATCGCTTCAACATGGAATTTCTCGGGACGCTGGAGTATCGCACGCTCGCGGACGAGGACGGAGCGTCCAACGTGACGCTGGCATCGATCGGGGGACGCTTCCGCGGCACCATGGGCGGCGTGCTGGGGTATGGACTGATGGCGACCAACGGAACGGCGTCCGGTAATCGCGCGCTGGCACTGAGCGATGCCTCCCTGCGGCGCAACTTCAACTTCGCGGATCTCGATAAGGACTTCTTCGACTTCGCCGAGGCCTATGTCACGGCGAGCTGGAACTGGGGGGCCGTTTCCCTCGGACGAGAGAAGCGTCTGGTGGGAAATGGAATTTCCAACCAGCTGCTGCTTTCCACCAATGCGCAACCCTTCGACGCCATCACACTCACCGCGCAGGCGGGCGGTGTGCGCTTCCTCTTCCTTCACGGCTTCCTGCTTTCCGAAAAGGAGTGGATCGAGCAGTCCCGCCCCTATTACGACAGCAAGTACGTGGCCATGCATCGCGTGGAGGCCGATATCGCCTCCGCCGTGCGTCTCGGCGTGTACGAAGCCGTGGTGTATTCGCAGCGGGAGGTGGATCCCGCCTACCTCAATCCCATCAATTTTTACAAGTCCGCCGAACACGCCGGCGGTGACCGCGACAATCCCATGCTGGGCATCGACCTGGCGACGCTCTTCCTCCCCGGCTCCCAGCTCTACGGCAGCTGGCTGATCGACGACGTGGATTTCGCGCGCCTGGGCGACGAGTGGTGGGGAAACAAGTTCATCTGGCAGGGCGGCCTCCTGAATTCCTCCCTCATTCCCAACACCGATCTCACGCTCGAGTACACCCGCATCGAGCCCTACGTGTACAGTCATCGCCTGGCGGGCAACCAGTACACGCACAACGGCGACGCC
>JAVVFP010000101.1:0-6450 GCA_032250495.1 Bacteroidota bacterium
CGTGCCGCCCCACACGAGACCGTCCTGGAAAATGGCGTATTTGCCGCTTCCGACCGGCCATTCGAGACCGGAACCGTCGGACTGCGGGTTGTGTGAGGTGGATCCGTTGTTGGAAATCCACATCAGGATATTGTTGATGGATATAAAGTCGTACAAGTCGTTGGTGGCTGTCTTTTGCAACCGTCCTTTGTCCTTGTCGCCTTCATGCTCTCCGGCCTGTACGGGGACCGCAAGCAGGAGCATGGTGAGCAACAGGAACAGTTTTCCAATCATTTTCATGCCCAGTCTCCTTTTATTACTTCTACGAATAATCATTGGTCGTACGACGGTCCTGACTCAGAAATCAAGCCTGAGACCGACGCGCACCTGCCGCGGGGGCCCGTAGAGAGCGGCGTTCATCAGGTTTGCCTGATAGTAGTAATCGCGGTACAGGTCGGCGTAGACGTTGCCGTAGGACTGGTAGGTCTGCACCTGCTGCTTCCCGGTGACGGTCGAAAGATAACCATCATCGGCGGCGCTGCCGGACTGCATCCAGACATCGGTAACGTTCTTCGTGTCAAGGAGGTTGATCACCCAGATGTAGAAGTTGACGTTGAGACCGGCGAAACTGACGGTCTTGTCAAGACGGGCGTCGATCTGGAACATCCACGGCGTGGTAGACTCGTTGAGAACCTCAACGGGCTGACGCCGGTTGTCGTAGCTGTTTTCGTCAACGCGGGTATAGGGATGGCCGCTGTTGAACTGGAAGAGGAGATTGAGGCCGAGGCGTTCGAGCGGATGTACTCCGCCGAATTCAGGGCCGTCGTCCATGCCGAAGCGGTAATCGATGTTGATCGTTCCACGATGCGCCTGGTTGAAATCCAGGGCCGTGGTGTACTTCGGCAGGTACGGGGTCTCTGTCGGGGCCAGCCAGATGGCACGGAAGGCCGTCGACGGCGCCGAACCGGTGCCGCGGGCGTCGGAATAGGTGTAATCAACCGATGCCTGGACACGTTCAACGCGACGGAGATCGATTTTCAGCGAAACACCCGACGTCGTGGCGAAGTCGCCGTTCACCCATGCGAAGTAGGCGAGGTGCTGGGCACCCAGCGTGGCGGGAATCTGCACCTGCTGAATCTGGTCGCGGATGTCCTTGTAAAAGGCGCCGATGTCGAAGGCGAGATTATCGCCGATCTGCTGGCGGAAACCGAAGTCGTACTGAATCGTCTGCTCGGGTTTGAGACCGAAGCCGACGGGGGCCTCGATGGCATATCCGCCGCGAATGTTGTCGGCCGCGATGGCGTTGCCGAGGTAGACGTCACGGAGACGGGACTGCTGCACGAACTTGCCGTACTGCGCGTAAAACACCGTCTGGTCGGTGACCGGGAAGGAAAAGCCGATACGCGGACTGAAGGTCGAGGTGGCCTCGGTGTCCTTCATGTGCTCGGGATCGAGCGTGCCGTCGTCGGTGAACTGCACGTTGCTGGGATCCTCGAATTCCTGCGTGTCGGTGTCGATGTAATCCCAGCGCAGACCCACGTTGATGACGAGGTCCTCGAGCTCGATCTTGTCGAGGGCGTAGGCGCTCGCAAAAATGGGATTGCGCGGCCCGGTCGGCCCCTCGTCCAGCTCACGTCCCCACTGGTCGTAGCCGAAGTAATTGGTGCGGGAGCTGACCGCCTGCTGCGTCGGCGTGGCGTCCGGATTGTTGCGCAGGAAGGTCTTCAGAAGGAAGGGGATGATATCGAACTGCCGTACGTCGTAACGGCTCGCTTCACCACCGACCTTGATCTCGTGGGTACGCCCGATCTGATGCACGAAATTCAGCTTTCCGCTGATGGAGCTGTAGCGGTCCTTCTGGTAGGCGTAGCCCGTCTCCGGCGTACCGTAGACGTCGTAAAGATCGCCGAAGAGCTGCGTGCGTTCCGGCTGGATGCCGTCACGCTGCAGCGTGTAGCCGAGCGCGGCGTTGGCGATGGAGTCGCCGTAGGCGAACAGGTCGTGCTCATGCTGCGGATCCATCTGCAGCGCGAAATATCCGAAGTAGTTGATGAATACTTCGTAGAACGTGTTCTGGCTCAGCAGATGCGTCAGCTTCAGGTTGGCCGCATAATTCTCGGTCTGATCCATGAGCGCCCGCTGCTGGTTGACGAGAAAGATATCGCCCTCGTTGTAGCTGAAGTCGCCGGGATTCGTGTAGTACTGCAGCTGACCGTCGACGACGCGCGCGTAGCGCCCCATCTGGTAGGCGGAGGTGATGCCTGCGCCGTCACGATCGGAGTAGTAGGAGTAGCTGCCGCCGACACGGATGTTGACAGGATTGAGATCGACGGTCAAATTTCCCTGGAGGGTGTAGGACTCGGAGGCGTTGTTGTAGATGAGGCCACCGGGATAGGTGTAGTCGACCTTCTTGGCCTGCGGGCCCAGTCGCGGATCGAAGATTCCCGCCTTCGCCTGCTCGCTCGGGGAAAGCAGCGCATGCGCGGCAGTCTGCCGCAGCGCCAGTTCCGTGGCCGGATTCGAAAGCGTGTACGCTTCGCGATACGTCGCCGGCGTGCGCGAGAACGCGTTCTGTCCCGCCACGAAGAACTTCACGGGGCCGTACAGCGGCCCGCCTGCCGTCAACACGTAGAGGCTGTTGCCGTAGTTGTAGGAGTCCATGAAATTCTCTTCACCGACGTCATTCCAGCTGTCGGTGTACGCTTCGAAACCGACATTGATCTTGCGGCCGCCGCTGCGCGTCGTGGTCTGAATCAGGCCGCCGTTGGCGCCGCCGAATTCCGCGGAATAGCCGCCCGCCTGGAAGTTGATCTCCGCGATGGCATTGTTGATAACCGTCAGGGCACGGCCACCGTACACGGGGTCGTTGACGTTGACGCCGTCGACGATGTAGCCGGTCGCGTCACCGCGAGAGCCGCGGACGAAGATCTCGCCGCCCTGGGCGACGATGCCGGCCTGCAGGGCGACGATGCCGTCAACGCCGCGCACGGGGAGATTCTCGATCTCCTCCTGCGTAACGGTGGTCTTGCTGTTGGTGACATTCTTGTCCACCATCGGCTTTTCGGCAATGATCTCCACCTCCCCGACCTTGAAGGCTTCGCTGGGAAGCTGGAAATCCACCGTGGTCGTTTCATTCGATTTGATGAGTATGTCACGAATGGTTATCTGCTGATAACCGATGTAACTCGCGACGAGGGTAACCTTTCCAATGGGAACGTTCAGAATGACGAATTCGCCATTGATGTTGGTCGCGGAGCCACGATCCGAGCCTTCGATCACGACGTTCGCACCAATGAGGGGTTCTCCTGTCTCGCGATCTGTAACCTTCCCGGCGATTTTGCCGTTTTGTGCCATTGCGGCGACCGGGAAGAGCATACAGAGGATAGCAATCAGGATCCGTTTGTGCATAATATCCTCCTTCAGAACTTGAGAAATCGTTAGAAACTCGTACGTCCTTCAGTCTGAAACGGTCTGATCGGAGCGGGTCCTTCCATGGTTCCACCAATCCTGCCCCGACCTGGTGTGTTTACATTACCGGCTCATCCTGAAGCCTGAGTACCTCAAGCTGACCGGAGTCGCCTACGATGATGAAGGTGTAGCGGTAGCCAGGAGCTTCGAACGTGAACGGAAACTCTGAGTCCAGATCCACCGTGCCGTTTTCGCGACTGGCGAAGTAATCACCGGACTGCACGGGGATGCGGTTGTAGGGCGAGAGAAAACCAGCCTGTACGGGCATGATGATCTCCTCGTACCCGGCAGCGCCGATGTCCTTGGAAATGCCGAAGGCCTCGCCGCGGCTGTTGAGATTAATGAGCTTGACGTCGCAGCTGTCCACGAGCGTGCTCGTCTCGTCTGCATACGTGAAGCGCTCCTGCGTCATCAGCAGGGCGACATCCGAGACGGTGTTGAAAAAGGCCACCGTCATCTTCGTCAGCGAACGGACACTGACCTGGCGACGGTACACCGCGTTCGAAGTGTCCTGTCCCGCCGGGACGACACGGAAAAAGCGGTCTCCGGAATTGACCGTAAGGTATCCGGACGCGGACTTGTAACTCACGTTGGTGACAACGGCTTCGTTGTCCACCCAGATGTCCACGGCAGGGGCATCCGGGACAGCGTGCACAAAACGCACCTCCGAAGTGATACGGTCCAGGACAGGCGGGTTGGGTTCATCGATGCATCCGGTCAGGGCGACGCCTGACAGCAGAAGCACCATGCCCAGCAGCCCGGCTTTCCGTAGCAGCTTTTGTTGCATAGTTCCTCCTGTAAAGGTTGGGGTAATATTAGGGAAATACATTGAAGAAAGATCTCTCAATAGTTATCTATACCCACGAGAGGGTGGACTTGAAATGAGTTTCTACCCGAGAGAAAAAGAAAGCTCGATGGTGGTCATGTATCCTCTTGCATACGTCGGCATGAAACACCAGGATCGTTGTGGTGGGTCGCATGTGTCAATCAGTACCGGAAAACATACAATCGACATGCAAAAAAAGCAACCTCCCGGTCACTTTTAGGAAAGCGCTTCCAGAGCACCCGCTTCCGGGAACAGCCACGGAGCTCATGATGCAATATATGATAATTCTCCCTCATACGCCGATCATGTGCCGGGATGAGGAAAAAAAAGCGGAGAAAAAAAGCATGCGACATACTTGACATTCCCGATCACAGCCCATATTTTTGTTATCTGTTTATTCCTCGGTAGCTCAATGGTAGAGCATGCGGCTGTTAACCGCAGGGTTGCAAGTTCGAGTCTTGCCCGGGGAGCGAGAAGCGCGGCCGGGAGCCGCGCTTTTTTTTCATGCAAGGCAGAGGCAGGTTGCGATGTTCCTCAGAGTGATTGAAGACGGACCGGTAGACACCAAGGGCTATCTGCTCGGGGACGAACAGTCCGGCGAGGGCATTGTCATCGATGTGCCGATCGGCGGGGCGGCCCCGCTGCTCGCGGAGATCCGTGGCCATGAGCTGTCGGTGAAATGTATCGTATTGACACATGGCCATTTCGACCATGTCGGCGACGTCCGGAAACTCGCCGAGGCGCTGGATGCCGAGGTCGTCATGGGTGCCGGGGACGCGGCCATGCTGGAAAATCCGTCCGCGCATATGCTCGGCATGCCGTTTCACGTCGAAGGCATGACGCCGCACCGCCTCCTCGATGAAGGCGATGTCGTCACCGCCGGCCGCCTCAGCCTCCGTGTCCTCCACGTACCGGGACACACCCCGGGGCACATCGCGCTTTACGAGATGCGGCACAACCTCCTTTTCAGCGGGGATGCCCTTTTTCACAGCAGCGTCGGTCGCACCGACCTGCCCGGCGGCGACTACGACATGCTCATGCAGAGCATCACGGGGAAACTGCTCCGCCTCCCGGAGGAAACACTCGTCTATCCCGGACACGGCCCCCATACAAGCATCGGCTTCGAAAAAGGTCACAACCCCTTTGTCCTCGAATATCTCGATCATTTTTGATTCTGCCGGGCGACGTCGGCACAACAGCATTTTCTTTGCCACAGAGAAAAACTTTCGTATATTTCTTCTTGCACCTTTTGCGAAAGACCCGCCCCCGCGGCAGGGACACTGCGCAGACCGCGCGCCTGTAGCTCAATCGGATAGAGCGTTGGCCTCCGGAGCCAAAGGTTGAGGGTTCGACTCCCCCCAGGCGTACCATCATCAGTATTTGCATCCACTGTGAAAACCGGAGCCTTTCTGTGTTAACCGCCAAGAAAAAAATCTCTGCCCGTGACGCGGTCCCCAAATCCTCATCCGCGGATTTTTATTATGCCGCGCAGGACTGGTTCAAAGCCAACACCAAACTGATCGGTGGCGCGGTCCTGGCGATTGCTGCGCTCATCGTTGTCGGCTATCTTTATATGTCCGGCGTGGCAGCCGACGACCTGGCCGCCAACCGTGAATTGCGCAAGGTGCAGGAGCTCTATCAGCAGCAGCAATACCGTCTCGCCATCGGTGGCGACGCGAGCCAGGGTATCATGGGACTCGAAGAAATCACCGACAAATACAGCGGCACTCCGACCGCGGAGGTCGCCATGATTTACCTCGGCAACTCGTATCTCTACGCAGGTGACCTCGACAAGGCACTGCAGGTCTTCGAGGACGCTTCTCCGGATACGGACATGCTGCGCGCCGCGGCACTGGCGGGCGAGGCCGCCGTGTACGAGGCGAAAGGGGAGTTCGCGCAGGCAGGTCCCCTGTTCGAAAAGGCCGCCCGCGTTTTCGATAACGAACTGCTCTCCACCGAGCGCTTCATCGCCGCCGGCCGTGCCTACGGGAAAGCCGGAGACAGCGAACGCGCAGCGGAAATGCTCGATATGGCCGCTGAAAGCAAAAACCAGCAGGCGCAGCAGACCGCAGACCGCCTTCGTGCCCAGTTCGGCATAGACTAGAAAGTAAACTGCCCGCAGATGATTCAAGAAAAGGCCTCCCCGGGAGGCCTTTTCCATTTGAACGCGAATCGCC